>CACZQS010000170.1 GCA_902783325.1 uncultured Lachnospiraceae bacterium | reverse complement strand
GAAGCAGCGCAGTGAGAGAAGCCTGATGAATAACGAATATAATAAAGAGATAAGACGCCGGTTTTCCTCCGGCGTCTTTCTTGCTATAATCATAAACAGGTTTGTTCATCAAAACTCATTTTTGGTACAGGATTTGTGCAGGTAAGGAGGAAAGATTATGAGCGCCAGAGACGTTTACGAATATTGGCTGAAGAAACTGCCGGAAGGATCCCCCATGCGGGAGGAGCTTCTTGCGGTAAAAGATAACGAAAATGAAATCACCGACCGTTTCTACCAGGAAATCGTGTTCGGAACCGCGGGACTTCGAGGGATCTGCGGAGCGGGCACAAACCGGATGAACGAATTCACGGTCGGCCGTGCCACACAGGGAATTGCCAATTACATAATAAAATCCGGGGCGGATCCGGCGAAAGGTGTCGTGATCGCTTATGACTGCCGCTATCACTCGCAGGAGTTTTCGGAACTGGCCGCGGAGATCCTGGCGGGATCCGGCATCCGCGTCTATCTCTTCCCGTCCCTTCGCCCGACACCGGAACTCTCCTACGCCATCAGGGAGCTCGGTGCGGCAGCCGGGATCAATATGACCGCGAGCCACAATCCGAAGGAATACAACGGATACAAGGTATACTGGTCAGACGGCGCTCAGATCTCCGGCGCGGTTTCGGACGGAATCCTGAAAGAAATCCAGGCGCTCGACCTCTTTGATCAGTTCAGCCGCATGCCGCTTGAGAAAGCGAAGGAGGAAGGCCTTGTCGTCATGCTGGGAGAGGATATGGACAGAGCTTACCTGAATTATGTGCTGTCCATGCGCCAGCGCCCGGACAGTGAACTGGACAAGACGGTTCCTGTTGTGTACACGCCCCTGAACGGTGCGGGCAGCATTCCGATGCAGATCCTCGCGAAGGAACTGGGGTACGTGAATTTCGCCATTGTTCCGGAACAGAAGGATCCGGACCCGGAATTCACGACAGTAGGGTATCCGAATCCCGAAGACCCCAAGGGCTTCGAGCTCGCGGAAAAGCTTGGCAAAAAGAACGGGGCGGAGGTTCTCATCGCGACGGACCCTGACAGCGACCGCATGGCGGTAGAGGTAGAAGACGGCGCAGGCGGTTACACACCGCTCGACGGGAATCAGACCGGTGCGCTTCTGATCGCCTATATGGTGGAGGCCGAGGCGGAAGCGGGAGAGCTGCCGGAGAACGCCGCGATGATAAAATCGATTGTCACGGGGGATTTCGGCAGAACGATCTGTGAAAAGTACGGGATCAAAGTGTATGAAGCGCTGACAGGCTTCAAGAACATCTGCGGCGTGATTCCGCGGCTGGAGGAGGAGGGATACACCTACTTCTTCGGATATGAGGAGAGTATCGGATGTGCGCCGGGCGAGGATGTCCGCGACAAGGACGGTATCTGCGCCGCCATGCTCATTATGGAAATGGCGGCTTACTACAGGAAGCAGGGCATGACTCTCCGCGAAGCCCTGGAGTCTCTGTATAAAAAGTACGGATATTTTGCGGAGGACCAGGTATCCGTAGTCCTTAAGGGCAAAGAAGGAGCGGAACGCATCGGAAGGATGATGACGCAGTTCCGGGAGGATAAGCCGGAGACATTCGGAACACATCACGTAAAAGAGTTCATCGATTATATCAACGGGTATGAAGATATCCCGGCCTCCAATGTGCTGAAGCTCATGATGGATGACGGAAGCTGGTTCGCGATGCGCCCTTCAGGCACGGAGCCGAAGATCAAGTTCTATTACTATGCGGTTGCGGATGACAGGGAAACCTCTGAAAGATGCGTCCGTGAACTGCGCGATGCGGTTGCGGACATGATCAGCCACATTGAGTAGGGAACGGCATGACACCATAAAGGGGAGACTTTTGAATGCAGGTTAGGGACATATTAAAAGCAAGGACGGCGATTTCGTTTGAGGTTTTTCCTCCAAAGACGGAAAAAGGGATGGAGACGCTGTGTGCCGCAGGCGGCGTTCTGGAGCAGCTGTACGCTCTGGAACCGGATTATATATCCTGTACCTACGGCGCCGGCGGAAGCAATGTGGGGAGGAACCTCGAGGTCCTGAAGAAGATCAGGGCGGACGACAGAACCCTCCCCGTGACACATTTTACCTGCGTCGGCAGCACAAAAGAGGAGATCCGCGCCCAGCTGCAGACCTATCTTGATGAGGGGATCGATAATATCCTCGCGCTGCGCGGCGATCTTCCGCCCGGATGGACCGGGACGGGGGGAGATCTGCATTATGCGACGGAGCTCGTAAAGTTTATCCGCAGGGAATTCGGCCACCGCTTCTGTATAGGAGTGGCGGGCACGCCGGAAGGCCACATCGGCTGCAGGAGCCTGGAAGCGGATATCGCGTATCTGAGACAGAAGCAGGACAATGGCGCCGATTATATCGTGACGCAGATCTGCTGGGACATGGAACGGTTTCAGTACTGGTTTGATGCGATTCGCAGAGCCGGGATTACCGTACCGGTCTGCGTCGGCATCCTTCCGGTCGTCGACAGCGCACAGACCATCCGGCTGGCCCTGAGCAGAAATGCCACTGTCATGCCGAGGAAGCTCTGCGAGATCATCTCGCGCCACTGGATCTTCCCGGATGTCTTTTCACCGGGAGAGGACGAGGAGATCGTAAAGGCGAAGAAGGCGGCATTTATGGAAGAGGGGATTGCCTATACCGTGCGCCAGATCGATGTCTTCCGTTCCCTCGGAGTAAACGGGCTTCATCTCTATGCGCTGAATAAGTATGAAGCCGTGGCCCGCATCATCAAAGAGAGCGGGATAATAGACTATGTTTAACTGAAAATGTGTTGAGGAGGAACGCTTAAAACCATGGGGGGATTCAAAACAGACATTGAAATCGCGCAGTCATCCGTTCTTTGCCCGATCGGGGAAGTTGCCCGGGAAGCAGGCATTCAGGAGGACTTTCTGGAACAGTACGGGAAGTACAAGGCCAAAGTGGATTACGAGCCGATCCTGAAGGCGGACAGACCCGACGGGAAGCTTGTCCTCGTGACGGCGATCAATCCGACTCCGGCCGGAGAAGGAAAGACAACGACGACCGTGGGGCTTGCCGACGCTCTTCGGCATATGGATAAGAAGGTGATGGCAGCTCTCAGAGAGCCTTCCCTCGGCCCTGTCTTCGGAATCAAGGGCGGAGCGGCCGGCGGCGGTTATGCCCAGGTGGTGCCGATGGAGGACATCAATCTGCATTTTACGGGTGATCTGCATGCCGTCGGCGCGGCGAACAACCTGCTTGCGGCCATGATCGACAATCACATCTACCAGGGAAATGAGCTGGATATCGATCCCAGAAAGATTACCTGGAAGCGCTGCATGGATATGAACGACCGCCAGCTCCGGCATGTGGTGGACGGACTTGGCGGCAGGGCGGACGGAACCCCCAGAGAGGACGGATTTGACATTACGGTGGCTTCCGAGATCATGGCAGTGCTGTGCCTTTCAAGCGATCTTCAGGATCTCAAGGAGAGACTTTCCCGAATCGTCATCGGATATACATACGGCAAAGCAGATGAGCAGAAACCGGTGACAGCCGGCCAGCTCCATGCCGAGGGAGCCATGACAGCGCTCCTCAAGGATGCCCTGAAGCCGAATCTCGTGCAGACGCTGGAGCACACTCCTGTATTTGTCCACGGAGGGCCTTTTGCCAATATAGCCCACGGCTGCAATTCCATGATCGCGACGCGGACCGCCATGAAGCTCGCCGATTATACAGTCACGGAGGCCGGATTCGGTGCGGATCTCGGCGCGGAGAAGTTTCTCGATATCAAATGCCGCATGGGAGGCTTCAGGCCGGACTGCGTCGTCCTGGTCGCGACAGCCCGTGCGCTCAAGTACAACGGCGGCGTCAGAAAAGAGGATACCGGCAGGGAGAACCTGGAAGCGCTTGAAAGAGGACTTCCGAATCTGCTGAGGCATATTCACAATATTACAAAGGTCTTCGGGCTGCCCTGTGTGGTGGCGGTGAACCGCTTCCCGACCGATACGGAGGCGGAGTTTGCGCTTATCCGGGACAAATGCGCGGAAGCGGGCGTCCGTGCGGTTCTGTCGGAGGTCTGGGAAAAAGGCGGAGAGGGCGGGACGGCCCTCGCAAAGGAGGTTGTCGCCCTTTGCGGCAAGGAGAACAGCTTCCGCTATTCCTATGAGCTGGACCGGCCGATTAAGGACAAGATCCGCGATATCGTCACAACGATCTACGGAGGAAAGGACGTTTCCTATACGGCCCAGGCGGAAAAGCAGATTCAGTTTCTCACCAAGCTCGGATTTGACTCTCTGCCGGTATGCATGGCCAAGACCCAGTATTCCCTGACGGATGACCCCGGTAAACTCGGTGCTCCGGAAGGCTTTACCGTGACCGTGAGAAATGTGAAGGTCTCGGCGGGAGCGGGCTTCCTTGTCGTCCTGACCGGAAGCATTATGACGATGCCGGGCCTTCCCAAAGAGCCGGCGGCAGTACACATCGACGTGGACGGGAACGGCGTGATTTCAGGACTCTTTTAAGAGGTTGATCAGATGGATTATACGGAAAACAGCTGCAGGGAATTCGTGAAAGTGCTTGCCTCCTCGCAGCCCGCTCCCGGAGGCGGAGGAGCGGCTGCTCTGGTCGGAGCAGTCGGGACGGCTCTCGGAAATATGGTCGGCTCGCTCACTGTGGGAAAGAAGAAGTATGCCCAGGCTGAGGAGGAGCTTCTTGCACTGAAGGAAAAGTGCGACGCCCTTCAGGACGAGCTGCTGGACCAGGTGGCGGCAGATGCGGAGAATTTCGAACCGCTTGCGGCGGCATACAGCATACCGAAGGACGATCCCGCGCGGGAGGAGACACTGGAGGAGGCCTCTAAGATCGCCTGCAGTGCTCCCTTAAGAATCATGGAATTATGCTGCGAATCGATTGACGCGGTCGAAGTCTTTGCGGCGAAAGGGTCTGTTCTTGCGCTCTCCGACGCGGGCTGCGCGGCGGTCTGCCTGAAGGCGGCGCTTCAGGCCGCTTCTTTGAATATTTATATCAATACAAAAGGCCTGAAGAACAGAAGCTACGCGAAGCGTCTCAATTCCAAAACAGAGAAGATGCTGGCCGTGTATTCGGAAAAAGCAGATAAGATCTATGAGTCTGTCCGCGCGAAATACGTCGGCGCGGACCACGGAGAATAACAGATGGCAAAACTATTATCGGGAAAAGAAGCAGCTGCCTCTCTGGACGCGAAGCTCGTGTCAACAGTGGAAAAGCTCAGGGCACAGGGTGTGATGCCGCGTCTTGCCGTGATCCGCTGCGGGGAGGATTCGTCCGATCTGGCTTATGAGAGAGGAATACTGAAGAAGGCGGAGAAGATCGGCGTGGAGGCCGTCCGCATCCATTTTCCTGCGGACACGGACAAAGAGCCCCTGATCGCGAAGATCAGGGAGCTGAATGAGGATCCGTCAGTTCACGGCGTCCTGCTCTTCAGACCCCTTCCAAAGCCGCTTAAGAAGGATGCCGAGGAGATCTGCAATACTCTGGATCCCGCGAAAGACGTGGATGCCATGACAGATTTAAGCTGTGCCGGCGTCTATGAAGGGAAGGATTTGGGATTTACACCCTGCACGCCGGAAGCGTGTCTGGAGATTCTGGATTTTTACGGTATTGATCTGACCGGGAAGGATGTGACGGTCATTGGGAGATCCCTTGTCGTGGGAAGACCGGCGGCGATGATGCTGATGAAGAGAAATGCCACCGTCACCATCTGTCACACGAAGACGAAAGATGTGCCGGCCGCTGCAAGGAGAGCGGATGTCATCGTGTCGGCGGTCGGAAAGCTGAATACGCTGACCGGGGATTATGTGCGGGAAGGCCAGATCGTCCTGGATGTCTCGGTGAACTGGGATCCTGAGAAGAATGACGGGCAGGGAGGCCTCGCGGGAGATGCCGTTTTTGACGAGGTCAGTCCCGTTGTGGACGCCATAACGCCCGTGCCCGGAGGAGTAGGATCCGTTACGACCTCCGTCCTGATGAAACATGTACTGGAAGCTGCTGTAAGGAGCTGCTGCTGATTATGAGAGAACTGCTGGAACTGTATCTGACGTTTGTGCGGATCGGGTTTGTGAACTTCGGCGGAGGCTATGCGATGCTGCCTCTGCTTGAGAAGGAACTCGTATCAAAGCGCAGCTGGACCACGATGGATGACCTGAGAGACTATTTTGCCATCGGCCAGTGTACTCCCGGAATTATTGCGCTCAATGTATCGACCTTTATCGGATACAGAAAGAAGGGCGTGGCGGGGGCCTTCGCAGCGACATTGGGATTCCTTTCCGGTCCGATCCTGATTATCTTACTGATCGCGGCATTTTTAACCAATTTCGCGGAGCTTGAGATCGTGCAGCACGCATTTGCCGGAATCCGGGTCTGCGTGTGCGTGCTGATCCTGCAGGCCATCCTCCGGCTGTGGAAGAGCTCTGTCGTTGACCGGACGACTTTCCTGCTGTATCTGGTCATTCTTCTTCTGATGGTATTCTCCGGGGTTCTTCCGTTTAAGATCCCGGCTGCTCTCCTTGTCATAACCGCAGGAGTTTTCGGAGTGTTCTTCGGAAAGAGCGGCGGAAAGGAGGGCGGGAAATGACACTTTTGCTGCGCCTCTTCTTTGAATTTTTCAAGACCGGTCTCTTCTCCGTGGGAGGAGGTCTCGCGACACTGCCTTTCCTGTATGAGATGTCGACCAATACCGGGTGGTTCACTCACGCCGATGTGGCGGATATGATCGCGGTCTCCGAGTCGACGCCCGGGGCCATCGGAATCAATATGGCGACGTATGCAGGCTTTAAGACGGCAGGTGTCCTCGGCGGAATCTGCGCCACGATCGGACTGGCGATGCCTTCGATCATTATTATCCTGCTGATTGCCCGCTTTCTGGAGCGCTTCAGCGACAACTCGTACGTCCAGAAAGCGTTCTACGGATTAAGGGCTGCCTCCATTGCCATGATCACGGCGGCTCTTGTCAACGTCGTGCGCGTATCTCTGATTGATCTTCAGGCCTATGAGCTCACGGGAAATCTTCTGTCTCTTTTCCGTCCGGTTCCGATTATTATGGCAGCGGCGCTTTTTCTTCTGATACGAAAAGTAAAATGGCATCCGGTTGTCTTTATTGCCCTCTCCGCAGTTGTCGGAATTGTGTTAAAACTATAAATGGCGAAAAACCCTTGTTATTGTGCGATTTTTCGGCCGAGATTGTTGCATTTGTGTGGAAAAGCGTGTAAGATTGATAAATGTGGACATTGTTTCATTATTTGTTTAGGAGGGGATGAAAGATGACTAAACCTGAACTTGTTAAGGCAGTGGCAGAAGCAGCCGGTCTTACGAACAAAGACGCCGAGAAGGCAGTGTCGGCTCTGATCAGTTCCATCACGGACGAACTCGTTGGCGGCGGCAAGGTACAGCTGATCGGCTTCGGCACATTCGAGGTCGCTGAGAGAGCAGCCCGTCAGGGACGCAATCCGCAGACCGGTGAGACCGTCAAGATCGCTGCATCCAGGGCTCCGAAATTCAAAGCCGGCAAGGCTCTGAAAGAAGCTGTCAATGCTCCGAAGAAGAAAGCCGCCAAGAAAAAGAAATAAGAAGAACTGAACGAATAATGAAAAGAGCCATGGGACCTTTGCCCCATGGCTTTCTTTATAGTCGTATCAGAGAATCCTTTAATCGCGGGAGCGGTTCTGGATCATCTGCAGTCCGACGGCCGCAAGAAGGATGACGCCTTTGACCGTGTCATTTAGGAGCGCGTTCATGCCGAGAGCCGTGATGATCTTGTCGATCAGGGTGAAGGACATGGTTCCGAAGATAATACCGAGCATCTTGCCTTTGCCGCCGGACATGCTGATTCCGCCGATGACCACGGCCGCGATGGAATAGAGCTCGTAGTTTTTGCCGGAAGTGGCGGGGTCAAAGGAAGTGTCCTTGGCGATCTTGAGAAATGTCGCCAGACCTACGGTGAGGCCGCAGATCACGAACACGGAGATCTTTGTCCACACGACGTTGATGCCTGCGAGCATGGCGCCCTTCGGATTGCTGCCCAGGGCGTAGATCCTTTTTCCGAATTTTGTGGAGGTCGTCATATAGATCATGAAGACTGCCAAGGCAAGCCAGACGATGGCGAGCAGCGAGATCGTGCAGAAATTGCCGTTTCCGAAATTGAAGAGCGCCCTGTATTTCGAGAGGGTGGCGTCGATACTGTAGCGTGTCTGGCCCATCTCGTTCATCATATACTGCGAGATGGAGCGGTAGATCAGCATCGTAGCCAGCGTCACGATGAAGGAAGGCATCTTCAGCTTGCCGACCATGAATCCGTTGACGAATCCGAAGGCCGCTCCCAGAGCCAGGCAGCACAGAAGGAGCAGGAAGATACTGTTGGTGCTGTTGAACAGGACGATCGCAATTCCGCCGGCCAGAACGAAGGAGGATCCCACGGACAGGTCGATGTCTCCTGTCAGGACGATCAGGCCCTGCCCGAGGGCGATGGTCCCGAGGATCGAACTGTGCAGGAGAATATTCGTGACCGTGGTCCAGGAGGTCGCCTTGCCGTTGATAATGAGAAACGCGGCGAAGATGATCACGAAGACCACAATATAATTATAAAGATTCCAGAATTTCCTTACTTTTGCAGACATGGTTTACCTCCCTCAAAGCGCTCCGGTGGAATACATCATAACAGTGTTTTCTTCGATCTGTGCGTGCGGCAGCTCCGCAGCGATTCCTCCGTGATAGAAGACGATGCATCTGTCGGCTATCTTCTTCAGCTCGGGAATCTCGAGCGTGTTGACGATAATCGTCTTGCCGCTTTCCGCCAGCTTCAGAATCAGGCGGTAGATTTCTTCTTTTGCGCCGACGTCAATACCCTGCGTCGGGTTGTCCATAAGAAGAACCTGTGCGTCTGTATCCAGCCATCTGGCAAGGATGATCTTCTGCTGATTTCCGCCCGAGAGCGAAACGATGAGATCGTCGGAATTATTTGCCTTGATATTCAAAGTCTTTTTGTAATCACCGAAGCGCTTTTCCTCGGCTTTCTTGCTGATATGCGGCATCTTCGTGTCGATTGTGTGCCGGGAGATATACATGTTCTCCAGAAGGGACATGTCCGGGATAACGGAATTTTCTTTCCGGTTTGCGGGGATCATGCCGATGCCTGTCTTCATGGCCCGGTGAATGGTTTCCGCCGACATGGAGCTTCCGCCAACTTCCACTTTCCCGCTGTGGATCGGAAGCGCTCCGAAGATCGTCTGGAGCACCTCGGAACAGCCTGCTCCCTGCAGTCCCGTGAATCCGACAATCTCGCCCTTCCTGCAGGAGAAAGACACATCGCTGAAGCCGCTTCCCGTCAGGTGCTCCACTTTGAGGATCTCATCGCCGAGCTCGCGCTGTACATAGACGTCCTCATTGGCGTAGGTCTCGCCGACCATGTCCCTCGTGATCGCCTCCGCAGTAGTATCCTTGATAAAGCCCGTACTGATAAACCGGCTGTTGCGGAGCACCGTGTACTCGTCCGCGATGGCAAAGATCTCGGGCATCTTGTGGGAGATAAAGATAAAAGCGGTTCCTTTCTCTTTCAGACTTCTGATCAGTCCGAAGAAATGCTCAATCTCGTTGTTGTTGAGAGCCGTCGTCGGCTCGTCGAGAATGATCAGCTGCGCCTTGGAATGCAGAGCCTTGGCAATTTCAAGCACCTGCTTGGCGCCCGTCACGAGTTCACCCGCCGGAATCCTTGGCTTTAAAGGGACATCCATCTCGCGGAAGAGCTCCTCGGCCTCCCGGATCATCGCTTTTTTTTTGAGGCGTCCCCCTGCCGCCGTGATCTCTTTTCCGAGGAAGAGGTTCTCATAGACCTCGAGATCGTTGAAGATATTCAGTTCCTGGTGCACAAAAGCGATGCCGGCATTTTCTGCCGCGCTGATCGAGCCGTTCGGCAGTTCCTGTCCGTTAAATGTCACTGTCCCCTCGTCTCTTGTGTAGATCCCGGAAAGGATATTCATCAGGGTCGACTTGCCCGCGCCGTTCTCTCCGAGAAGGGCATGAACTTCACCGGGTCTGATGGTCAGGGACACATCGTCAAGGACTTTTACTCCAAAGAATGATTTGGAGATGTGTTCCATCTTAAGCAGTTCCAAATTGCCGCCTCCGTTCCTGTTAATAGAAGGGCAGCAGTCACCTGCTGCCCTGGATTGCAGTTCTTAAATAGGAGATTATTCCTTCTCTTCGTAGTTGCCGAAGCCCTGGAATTCATCAACATTGGATGCATCCACGACGGAAACCGGGATGATGTAATCCTTCTCGATCTCTTCGCCGTTGAGGCTTCTGACCATGACGTCGACCGCCTCTTTGATCATAGCGGGATCGTAGGTAACCGAGAACAGATCATAGGTTTCCGGTCTCGCGATTGTCTGGTGCTTATCTTTGAGAACGGCATAGATCTCTGCAAGTCCGGAGGAGCCGGCGAGAGCCTGAAGCTGCTCAAGGAATTCGGCCTTCTTGGTCTCGTCGAGAGCGGCTCCGTTCAGGGATTCAAGCACGCCCATCGTGATCTCGTCGTCGTGTGTGAAGAGCCAGAGCTTCTTGGATGTGTCGCACTGGGAGCTGCTGAACCAGGATTCGAAGAGCTCTTTGCCCGTGTCACGGCTCCAGCCTGTCGCTGCGGACTTCACGACTGCCGCGTTGATGTCGTCGTCTGTCCATCCGGCTTCTTTGAGGCCGTCACGGAAGCCCTTGGAGCGCAGCTCCGGAACGGAGGAGTTGTCGCCGATCATCTCATAGACATAATCCGCCTTGTCGAGGCCGTCCTCAAGAAGTCTCTTTGCCGTCTCAAGGCCGATGCCTTCGTTGTCGCCCTTGACATTCGCCACGACTTTCTCATCGAGAATGTCGCTGTTGATGACGCGGTCGAACTGTACGAAAGGAATATCCGCCACCGCGATCTTCTCAAGCGTGGACTGAAGGCCGTTGTCATAAGGAAGAATGACGATGCCGGCGATGCCGTCCGGAGCAGCAAGGAGGTCGTCTACCTGCTGGATCTGGTTGTCAACGTCAGTTGCGGCGTAAACCTTCGCGGTGTACTCTCCTTCCGCGTTGATTTCTTCCGCTTTTTCCTGCGCGTAGGTCAGGACAGCGCCCGTCCAGCCGTGGTCGGCACTGGGAACCATGATGGCGATTTCATCTGCCATAGCTGCGGAGCCGAGAGCCATTGTCATGGCGCCGGCGACTGCAAGTGTCGTAAGGATTTTACTGAATTTCATAGACTAAACCTCCATTTCCCTTAACTGTGTTTTTAGCAGCCTCCGCGGACTCTTTGTTATGCTGTCCGCACACCTGATATTATAGCAGATTTGCATAGTCTTGAATACTGGAATGATATATTATTTGTTTAAATTTTACCTTAAACAATGTGATGCGGAGATGGTGATGATTCATTTGACAATCTTAAGAAATCATGCTTACATTTTTAATGACCTTTTAATGTTTCTTCAAAGCGGTTTTAAGGGTGGTGCCGTATAGTATGGACCATCGAAACAGACAAAACCCGCATTTATAAAAAGGAAGGTAAGAACATGGATAATCTTGAAAAGGTCGACAAGCTTCGCGAGAGAGCAAATGTGAGTTACGAAGAGGCAAAAGCAGCCCTTGAGGCCAACGGATGGGACCTGCTTGACGCGATGGTTTATCTGGAGAAAGCAGGCAAGACCGAGAAGCCGGAGCAGACGAATTATTCCACCAGCTATGAAGAGCAGAAACAGTACGTGCGCGTCGAGGAAGAGATCAAGGCGCAGGAGGAGAAAACCCGCCATACAAGCCGCACGCTCGGCGATGCGCTCCGCCGCTTCTTCAGGGTCTGCCGCGACAATAAATTCACCGTAACCAAAGACAATAACACACTGTTCCAGCTCCCGATCCTGGCCCTTCTCGTGATTCTTCTTTTCACCTGGAAGATACTGATTCCGGTGATGATCGTAGCCCTCTTCTTCGGCTGCCGCTATCACCTGGAAGGAGTTGATGACCTGAAGGGAGCCAATGATTTTATGGAATCTGCGGGAAATGCCGCCGAGAGCTTCAAGGAAGGCTTCAAAAACGGCGGCAGCAGGGAGTCCTGATCACAATACACTTTGGAGGCAGCCTATGGCGGCAAAGATACTGGTTGTGGAAGATGAAGAAAAGCTGGCGCGCTTTACGCAGCTGGAGCTTCTCCACGAGGGTTATGAAGTAGAGACGGTGGGCAGCGGGCGGAAAGCCCTGGAGATGGCGGTTCAGCATCAATATGATCTCATACTGCTGGACATCATGCTCCCCGAGCTGAACGGGCTGGAAGTGCTCCGCCGGCTCATGAAGGAAAGGCCGACACCGGTAATCCTGCTCACGGCGAGAGATGCCGTCATGGACAAAGTGTCCGGACTCGATGCCGGCGCGGTCGACTACATCACAAAACCGTTTGCGATCGAAGAACTGCTTGCCCGGATCCGGGTTGCGCTGAAGCTTCATCCGGCGGTCGGCAATGCCGGGGCGGCATCCGCGGAAGGCAGCCGCGATGAGAAAGGGGTCCTCACCTGGGGTCCCCTGTCTCTGGATGATCCCCGGCATAAGGTCCTGTACGGAACGCATGAGATCACGCTGACAAACCGGGAATTCCTGATGCTGAAGACCCTTCTTGAGAACAAGGATATCGTTTTGTCGAGGGACACGCTTCTTGAGCGTGTCTGCGGCTATGAATATGTAGGCGAGACAAATGTCATCGATGTGTACATCCGCTACCTGCGCTCCAAGATCGATGATGTCTTCGGAGTGAAGATGATTCACACCGTGCGCGGGGTCGGATATGTGATTAAGCCATGGGAAGAAGACGAACAGAAGTAAAAGCGGCATCGAAGGAGATGACCTCCATCACGCGGAAGCTGCATTTTTACATGCTGCGGAAGAAAATCGGAGGGTACGTGCTCTTTGACCTGTTCCTGTTTGCGGCCGCCAGCTTTGCCTTTCTTGCAGGAGCGGAGTATGAAGCTCTCGGGCATTTTGAGCTGAAGCTGGAGCGGAACTTCATGAACCCGGTCAACTTCCGCTATCTCTATTATCTGGTAAATGGCTCCGACGGCAGTGAGATTCTGAAGATCAATGTGCTGCCGCCTTTAAGGATCCTGATCATAGCCGTGATGGTGATCTTCGCGCTGCAGATAGCCGGACTCCTCCTCGGCTACGGATCGGAACACAAAAAAATCCAGAAAATCCTGAGTCCGATCAACGCGATTGCCATCGAAGCGGACCGCCTGAGCCGGCTTTCATTTTCCGAAGAAAAGTATCATCTCCTTGAGGACGCGATCGATAAGATCAATCCGGACGACGCCGAGAAGCTTTCCTTCGGCGATGAGGACCTGGTCGGCGTGGAAGCGGCGATGAACAATCTGCTCATCCGGGTGAGGGACTCGTACCGCCAGCAGGCGCGGTTCGTCAATGACGCCTCCCATGAGCTGCGGACGCCGATCGCGGTCATCCAGGGCTATGCCAATATGCTGGACCGCTGGGGCAAGGAGGACAGGAAGATTCTGGATGAGTCGATCGCGGCGATCCGCAATGAGTCCGATCACATGAACCATCTGGTGGAGCAGCTGCTCTTCCTCGCGCGCGGGGACAGCGGCAAAACCGTCGTCAGGAAGGAACAGGTGGATCTGGCCGCGATGGTGCAGGAGGTCTATGAGGAGTCCTTCATGATCGATGAGCAGCATCCCTACCGCCTGCGCCCGCCGAAGATCTCCGGTGCGGATGAGAGCGCGGATGTTTCAGCTCTTATGACTACGGAAGCGGATGCCGGACTGCTGAAGCAGGCGATGCGGATCCTGGTGGACAACGCCGCGAAATACACAAAGGAGGGGGACGAGATTCTTCTCTCCTCGGGAGTGCTGGAAGACGGATCCCACTATCTGGAAGTGCAGGATACAGGCATCGGCATGGCCGAAGCGGATGTGCAGCACATGTTCGAGCGGTTCTACCGCTCGGATGAAGTCCGCTCCTACCAGGGAACCGGACTTGGACTTTCCATCGCGAAATGGATCGTCGACAAGCACGGCGGCCATTTTGAAATCCTCTCGAGGACCTCTCTGGGAACGAGGATAAGGATCGTCCTGCCGTGACAACAGAACTTTTTTACTTGCTTATGGAATGACTTTGGAAATGCTGCAAAAACACAGAAAACTGATATGCACTCTTCTTCTGCTGCTCACCTCTGTGATCTGGGGAGCAGCTTTTGTTGCGCAGAGTGTGGGAATGGACTACGTGGGTCCATGGACCTACGTTTTTTCCCGCTATGTCCTGTCGACGCTTGTCCTGCTCCCCGTTACCGTCCTTGCGGACAGATCCGCTTCGGCACGTGAGCTTCCCCCGACATCCCGCCGGGAGTACATCACGGGAGGGGCCGCATGCGGAATCCTGCTCGGCCTGGCGAGTATCTCCCAGCAGGCGGGAATTCAGTATACGACAGCCGGAAAAGCGGGATTCATTACGGCGCTCTATGTCGTACTCGTCCCGGTGATCAGCCTGTTTTTGGGGCGGCGTCCCGACAAAAAGATCTGGCTTTGCGTGATGCTGGGCCTTGCCGGCCTGTACCTGATCAGCGTCAAAGAGGGTTTTCAGACAGGGACGGGCGATGCCCTCGTGATGCTGTGCGCGCTGCTGTTCTCCGGACAGATCCTGTGCGTCGACTATTTTTCCCGCCGCGTCAGAAATCCCGTGAAGCTGGCGAATTACCAGTTCTTTTTCTGCATGCTGGTGAACCTTATCGGGATGCTCCTCTTTGAAGAAATCCATTTCGACGCCCTGAGAGCGGCCGCGGCCTCCATCATTTACGCCGGCGTTCTCTCCGGCGCCGTGGGATACACGCTGCAGATTATCGCACAGAAATACACGGATCCCGCGGTGGCCTCATTGCTCATGAGCCTGGAATCCGTGTTTTCAGTCCTCTTCGGCTGGCTGATCCTTCACCAGCTTCTTACCGGCCGGGAGCTCATCGGCTGCGGCCTCGTCTTCCTGGCCGTACTCATCGCGGAGCTCCCCTTTGAGAAATGGATCAGATCGGTATCTGGCCGTTCAGCTTCGCGATAATATTCGGAAGCTCCTTGTCCACGACGTCGTTTTCAAGCTGGCAGGTGCCGGCATTGGCGTGTCCGCCGCCGCCGTAGGAGAGGCAGAGATCGCCGATGTTGACCTTGGATGCTTTGTTGATGATGGACTTGCCGATCATCACGGCCGTGTTCTGCTTCCGGAACCCCCATGCGACATGGACGGAAATCTCGGTCTCCGGATACATCGCATAGATCATAAAGCGGTTGCCGGCATAAATCGTCTCCTCTTCACGGAGGTCAAGGACGACGACACGGTCGTATACTTTCGCGAGGCGGCTGAGCTGCTGCTTGAAGAGCTCCTGCTGCTCGAAATAGAGATCCACGCGCTCCTTGACGTCCGGGAGATTAAGGACGTCCTTGATATTGTGATCGACGCAGTAATCGATGAGCTCCATCATGAGCTGATAATTGGAGACGCGGAAGTCATGGAAGCGCCCGAGCCCCGTGCGGGCATCCATCAGGAAATTAAGGAGAACCCAGTCCGTGGGATTGAGGATTTCTTCCTTTGTGAAATCTGCGCTGTCGCCCTTGTCGACCGCCCACATGATCTCTTCGGAGACCCTCTTGAAGACCTTGGCGCCTCCGTAATAGTCGTAAACCACCCGCGCTGCGGACTTGGCATCTCCGTCAATAATGAAACGGCCCTTTGCCTTCTCGACATTGATGCGGAGCAGTTCGCTCTCGTGATGGTCGAAAGCGAGCCCGACCCGGTCGTCGAAGGGAAGGTTCGTGGTGATGTCATTTGCCGTGATGTCGACTTTTCCGTCCTGGACGTCCTTGGGGTGTACGAATTTGATCTCGTCGATGATGTCAAGCTCCTTCAGGAGCATGGCGCAGACGAGGCCGTCAAAATCACTTCTGGTGATCAGGCGCTTCTTTGCAGGTGCGGTATTGTTCGTGCTTTCCATGGCTGTACCTCTGGCTTAATAATTATTTAATGCGAACTGTGCAGCTGTTCGTAAGTCTGAACAGTTATGCCCATTATACATCCAGAAATAAGGCTTTTCAATCCTGAGCGGCTTATCTTCTCAGCAACCAAATGGGAATTGTCAAGCAGGGGAAAAGTCATTATAATAGGGATACGAAACGGTTGCGGAGTGAACGGATGGAAGCGGCTTTTTGCGCAGAAAAGATTGAACAGCGCTACGGCAGACGGACAGTCCTTAAAGGATGCACGGTTGTGGCCGCGCACGGAGAGTGCGTGGGAGTTGCCGGAAGAAACGGCAGCGGCAAGAGCACGCTGCTTGGAGTTCTTGCCGGTGTGAGGAAACCCACGTCGGGAACCTTGAGGTACGAAGGCAGGGACCTTCTGAAAACCGGAGGCCGGATCAGCGGTGTGGTCGCTTATGTGCCTCAGACCAATCCCCTCATCGAGGAGCTGACAGCGAAAGAGAACCTGCAGCTGCTGAGCGGCAGGCATGTCCGGGAGGAGGAAGCTGTCTGCGAGCGGCTTCAGCTCGGGGAATTCTTCAGGACCAAAGTCCGGGAGCTGTCCGGAGGCATGAAACGGAGGCTTGCGATCGCCTGCGCACTGGCAGACCCGAAGCCGGTTCTCATTATGGATGAGCCGACATCCGCTCTCGATCTTCATCAGAAGGAAATCATCTACGACTACCTCACTTTTTATCAGGAGCAGGGAGGGATTGTCGTAATGGCGACTCATGAGATCGAGGAAATGCATTTTTGTGACCGTTTGTATCTGATCAGCGGCGGAACAGCGGAGGAATGTCTCCCGGAATCAGCCGTCACCCGAATCAAAGGAGAGTAGACATGAGAAAAACACGTATTGGCAAGATTGCTGCAGGAATGATGGCAGCTGCGCTTGTACTGCAGTCCGTTTTCGTCCCGGTGATGGCGGATGACACTGCAAGTGAGAGTACTGAGGTTCTGGAAGATCTTGAAGCCCTTGAAGGACTTGAAGAAATTGGGGATCTGACCGGCTTGACGGGACCCGTCGGCACGGAGATCACGGTAAGCGGTTCTGTCGCCGGCTCACCGGAGATCGAGGGAATGGTGGTTACTGCGACAGACCCCGCTGAGGGAGCAACTTCCTTCTCAGGCGTTATTTCCTCATCCGGCATCAGCTTCGAATTCGCGGCCTATGCCGACAAGAACCAGATCGTGCTGCAGATCCCGGGCGTTCCGAAGATTCTCTCCCTGGATCTCAATGCGGATCTCAGCAATACCCTGATCGGCCAGATGCTCGGGCAGGAGCAGGCGGAGATGATCAGCAAAGTGATGCAGCTCTGCACGGCTGCGATGGATCCGATGTCCGAG
>CACZQS010000169.1 GCA_902783325.1 uncultured Lachnospiraceae bacterium | reverse complement strand
CTGCTCGCCGAGGACGTGGAGGTCAACGCCGAGATCATGACGATGGTGCTCCGGATGCGCGAGATGGAGGTGGACCACGCGGTGAACGGAAGGATCGCTGTGGAAAAGTTCGCGGAGCATGAAGAGGGCTATTACAGCGCCATTCTCATGGATATGCGTATGCCGGAGATGGACGGCCTCGAGGCCACCCGCCGCATCCGCGCCATGGCGAGACCCGACGCCGGCGAGATCCCCATCATCGCCCTCACCGCCAACGCCTTCGACGAGGACGTGGAGCGCAGCCTCCAGGCCGGCCTCAACGCCCATCTCGTCAAGCCCGTCCAGCCCGAGGTCCTCTACGAGACCCTCGAGACGATGATTAAACCGTGAAGAACGGCACAGTTATGTTAACTAATATGACAGTGGGGACAGTCCCCACTGTCATATTAGTTAACATAACTGTGCACTATCTCCCTGTCAGGTCATGTGACATGAGTGTGATTAATCCTCTGATAAGATACCGTCATAAGAAGAGCAGAGGATTCTTACCAAAGAAAGGAGATAGGTGATATGAGCGAAGTGAAAAAGCTGAATGAAGAAGCTCTTGAGCAGGTAACAGGCGGAATAAAGAAGCGCGTGATGAATAAATCGGACAATGCGGCAGTTATCAAGGCGGGTCCGGGTCAGGATTTCGAAAGCCTTTACAAAGTCCGCAACGGCGATTACGTCGATCTGACCGGCAACAAGCATGTCGCGGCAGGCACGCTGTGGCTTGAGGTCGAGGGCGGCGGCTGGATTAATGCATCGCGTCTTGAGCAGTAAAAAGAATCCGGAACAGGAATACGGGGGCCAGGTACCTGACCCCCCTTGTTTTCATTTATATAACATAAGAGGAGGAGACCCATCATGAAAGTATTCAAATGTGAAAAATGCGGAAAGATGCTGATGACGATGGCCGATTCGGGTTGTATCCCGCATTGCTGCGGCGAAGAGATGACGCTGCTTAAGGCCAATACCACGGACGGCGCGCTCGAGAAGCATGTGCCCGCCGTGACCGCAGAGGGAGCAAAGGTCAGCGCGCAGGTCGGCGAAGTGGAGCACCCGATGCTGGAGGCCCATTACATCCAGTGGATCGCCCTTGAGACGACGAACGGCGTGCAGGTCCGCTACCTGAAGCCGGGCGAGAAGCCTACCGCTTCCTTTGTCCTTGCAGAGGGAGAAAAAGCCGTCGCAGTGTACGAATACTGCAACCTCCACGGCCTGTGGAAAAAAGAATTATGTTAACAAATATGACAATGGGGACTGTCCCCATTGTCATATTTGTTAACATAAAAAGATCCCGCCATGCTCACATGACGGGATCTTTTTTCTTACATATTTAATGAAATTACAGCTTCGGGCCTGCAGAAACGAGGGCCTTGCCGGCTGCGTTGCCTTCATACTTGGAGAAGTTTTTGATGAACCTTCCGGCCAGGTCTTCGGCCTTCTTGTTCCATTCTTCGGCGTTCGCGTATGTGTCGCGCGGATCAAGGATTGCGGGATCAACACCCGGAAGCTCGGTCGGAACTTCGAAATCGAAGTACGGAATCTTCTTGGTCGGAGCCTTCAGCACGTCGCCGTTCAGGATGGCGTCGATGATGCCGCGGGTATCCTTGATGGAGATGCGCTTGCCTGTGCCGTTCCAGCCGGTGTTGACCAGATAAGCCTTCGCGCCGCTCTTGGACATTCTCTTGACGAGCTCTTCCGCGTATTTCGTCGGATGCAGCTCCAGGAACGCCTGGCCGAAGCATGCGGAGAAGGTCGGAGTCGGCTCGGTGATGCCGCGCTCTGTGCCCGCGAGCTTTGCCGTGAAGCCGGACAGGAAGTAGTACTGTGTCTGCTCCGGAGTCAGGATGGAAACCGGCGGAAGAACGCCGAACGCATCTGCGCTGAGGAAAATGACATTGTCCGCGGCCGGGCCGGCGGAGATCTTGTTCACGTTCTTCGCGATCTTCTCGATGTGCTCGATCGGATAGGAGACGCGGGTATTCTCCGTGACGGACTTGTCGGCGAAATCGATCTTGCCGTTGGCGTCGACGGTGACATTTTCAAGAAGAGCGTCGCGCTTGATGGCGTTGTAGATGTCGGGCTCGGATTCCTTGTCGAGGTTGATGACCTTCGCGTAGCAGCCGCCCTCGAAGTTGAAGACGCCGTTGTCGTCCCAGCCGTGCTCGTCGTCGCCGATGAGAAGTCTCTTCGGATCCGTGGAGAGCGTGGTCTTGCCCGTGCCGGAGAGGCCGAAGAAGATGGCTGTGTTCTTGCCCTGCATGTCGGTGTTGGCGGAGCAGTGCATGGAAGCGATGCCCTTCAGCGGCAGGTAGTAGTTCATCATGGAGAACATGCCCTTCTTCAT
>CACZQS010000168.1 GCA_902783325.1 uncultured Lachnospiraceae bacterium | reverse complement strand
GCGGGGATTAACCCTTCCTTCGGTCGGGCACGCCCTTCGGGCTAGTCCAGTACGATTAGTCTCCACCTGATGTGGAGACTAATCTATACAATTATCCGAGGTTTGATATCCGGTTTATTACTCAGGCGGGAAACAGATGCAGAACCAGCAGCCTCAGGAAATAGATGAGGACGAGATGCGCCGGATAGAAGGCGTAGAACAGGTACTTGTTCTGTTTCCCCCTCTTTCCGTTATAGAGCAGCAGAAGCGGAAAAGCGATGAGCACATAAGGCCACTCCCAGTAGATCGCGACGGCGCCGCCGAAGCACTGAAGGACCTGGTTGAACCTGAGGAGATAGAAAACCAGGATCAGGATGAGCCCCTTGTACTTGTAGTCCGTGAGCAGAAATGTGGAAAGATACATGAGAGCGACCGCCTCCGCGACCTGAAATATCGTGGCGAGAAACAGAGGCTTTACGCGGTTCTGAATCAGCTCCCACAGATACAGCATGAGGAGACCCAGAAGAAGCGTGAAGTAGACGTTCTGATGGGTCGGGTAGACAATCCTGCCGTAGAGAGCCAGGTCGAACGGGATCTCCGAGACAAGGGCGAAGACAAGCATGCGGAGCATGTACTTTTCGCGGCTCCTGGTATAGAGAAAGCCCTGGATCAGGAAAAAGCAGAAGATCGGAAATGCGATGCGGCCGACGCCCCGGAGCACCTTGTACAGCTGATAAAGGGTATACAGATCCGAGCCTTTCGCGACCGGGAAACGGGGCTTTAAGAATCCCAGGTAGAGGACGCCCTTTGCCGAGTGATCGATGAACATGGTGATAATAGCGATCCACTTGAGGGCCGCTCCGTCGAAAATGCGGTATCGTTCCGGGATTCTTAATGTTTCCATGAGAAATATTTTAGCCCGAAAGCGCAAATAGTACAAGCGGAAGGTTTTACCTTCGGCTGTTTTATGTTATACTTTTCACAGTGAGTAAATTCATCCAGAAAGGAGTTTCCCCAATGATTTACACGAAAAAAGTCGAATCAATGTGCCCTGTCACTCAGGGTGTGCATCACGGCGCAGCCCCGATTCCGGAAGAAGGCCAGTGGATTCAGTCCAAACGGGTTGAGGACATCAAGGGCTACACGCACGGAATCGGCTGGTGTGCCCCGCAGCAGGGAGCATGTAAGCTGTCCCTCAACGTCAAGGACGGCATTATCCAGGAAGCGCTTGTGGAGACGATCGGCTGCTCCGGCATGACGCACTCCGCCGCGATGGCCGCCGAGATCCTTCCGGGCCTGACAGTCCTTGAGGCTCTGAACACGGACCTTGTCTGCGACGCCATCAATACGGCCATGAGAGAGCTGTTCCTGCAGATCGCTTACGGCCGCACACAGTCCGCCTTCTCGGATGACGGCCTTGCTATCGGCGCCGGTTTCGAGGATCTGGGCAAGGGTGACCGCTCCATGGTCGGAACCATGTACGGAACGCTCGAGAAGGGCCCGCGCTATCTCGAGATGACAGAGGGTTACTGCGAGAAGATCGCCCTCGACGAGAACAATGAGATCATCGGCTACCAGTTTATCAACTTCGGCAAGATGATGGACTTCATCAAGGCCGGCGACGACGCGGAGACAGCTTTAAACAAGGCCCGCGGCCAGTACGGACGTGTGAGTGACGCCGCGAAGCTCATCGACCCGAGAAGAGAATAAAGAAGAGAGGAGGATACGAACATGGCAATCACATTTGAATCTTTTGAGAGACGTATTGACCAGATCAATGCAGTCTTAAACAGCTATGGCATTGCCTCTCTTGAGGAAGCCGTCAAAGTAACGGAAGACGCCGGTCTCGATGTCTATCACATGGTTGAGGGCATCCAGCCGATCGCTTTTGAGAATGCGAAATACGCGTATACGGTAGGTGCCGCCATCGCGATCAAGAAGAACTGCCGCACTGCTGCGGAAGCTGCCGCAGCCATCGGCGAGGGCCTTCAGGCTTTCTGCATCCCCGGCTCCGTCGCGGATCACAGAAAGGTCGGCCTCGGCCACGGCAATCTCGGCAAGATGCTGCTTGAAGAGGACACAGAGTGCTTCGCATTCCTCGCGGGACACGAGTCCTTTGCGGCGGCGGAAGGCGCGATCGGCATCGCGAATAACGCGAACAAGGTCCGCAAAAAGCCCCTGCGCGTTATCCTGAACGGCCTCGGCAAAGACGCCGCGAAGATCATCTCCCGCATCAACGGCTTCACATTTGTGGAGACCGAGATGGATTATAAGAGCGGCGAGGTCAAGGAAGTCTTCCGCAAGGCTTATTCCGACGGCCCGAGAGCGAAGGTGAACTGCTACGGCGCGAACGACGTCACCGAAGGAGTCGCGATCATGTGGAAAGAGAACGTTGACGTTTCCATCACCGGAAACTCAACGAATCCGACCCGCTTCCAGCATCCGGTCGCAGGCACGTATAAGAAAGAGCGCATGGAAGCAGGGAAGAAGTATTTCTCGGTGGCATCCGGCGGCGGCACGGGCAGAACCCTTCATCCGGACAACATGGCGGCAGGCCCGGCTTCTTACGGCATGACCGATACGATGGGCCGCATGCACAGCTCCGCCCAGTTCGCAGGATCTTCCTCCGTTCCGGCTCACGTGGAGATGATGGGCCTCATCGGAATGGGCAACAACCCGATGGTCGGCGCGACCGTATCGGTGGCGGTTGCGGTTGAAGAAGCTGCAAAGGCAGGGAAATTCTGATCTGGAAAAAATGTTTTTGAAACGGTGATCGCGTTTCATGCCGGCCCCCGGATCTTGGTGAGGATTCGGGGGCTGTTGTAATCGACTTAAAAAGAAATCGCGATTATGAGGTGATCAATATGCAAAAACGGAAATTAACTCTGGCGCTGCTGCTCCTTGCCGGGGCCGCGGCACTGACTCTGACAGCCTGTTCCTCCAAAAAGAGCGGTGATGCCGCTTCTTCTGCCGCGCCTGCCGCTTCCTCCGAAAAGGAAGACAGTGTCGTTCCCTTTGAAGACGACGAGCTCTCGGGCGTGGTTGCGGCTCCGGAGGAAGACGATACGGTAGACCAGGGACGTGAAGGCAGGCCCACCGACAGCTGGAACGCGGATGCCCCTGCCGTATCGGAAGCTTCCGATGTGTCGGAAACTTCTGAAGCAGACACCGCGGACAGCGGATTTGCTCTTACCGAGGATGCCGATGATGAAGCGTATAAAAAAGCGGAGTGAGCTGTTCCTGCCCGCACTGTTTCTTCTCTGCGCTTTTCTGACCGGCTGCAGCGCTTCCTCCTCTTCGGGACCGAAGGAAGAGGAGGCCGTGTATCTCGGTGTCGAGGGCTACGGTGATGAAGACCGCCATATCGACAACAAGAACACATTCAACTTCCGGTTCTTTGTCGGCGGCGAGGAGAAGATCTACAGCATCGACAACGGAGAGCGCGAGGAAGACGGTGTCTACGCATATCCGATCCAGAACAAGCTGATGGAGGGATATCTCTACGACCTGTTCGTTGAGGACGGAGTCGTGAAGCGCGTTGTCCCTCTCACGGACGACAGCGAGTGGGTGGTGTCCGGAGAGCTGATGGATAAAAACGCGAAGACCGGTGAAGTTGTGATCGGCAATAAGACGGTCACGATTACAAATGACACCGGGGTCTACGGCGTGAAGATCGCCGCAGGCGGAGCGGAAGTGGAACCGGTAAAGCCTCAGATCGGGGACAGCGTCCGCGCTGTTCTTAACAGCAACGGAAAGGCGGCGGGGCTCTATGTCATGCCGGTCGGCACCGCTTATACGCCTCCCGCAAAAGGTGTTCCGGGGGAGCACACCCTTCTGAATTACCTGAGAACAGCCCTGATGCCTGTGGGAAGCTGCCTCTATGTGTATGGCGGCGGCTGGAACTGGCAGAATACTAAGGCCGGGACGCAGTCGACATCGATCGGCTATATGCAGCCCTGGGCGGACTTCTTCCAGATGCAGGACAGCGATTACGTGTTCCGGAAGCGGAACGATGATGACCCGGACGACCCGCAGCACAGCTATTTCCCGTATCAGCATTACAATGAGTACTACTATGCAGGACTGGACTGCTCGGGGTATCTCGGCTGGGCTCTGTATAATACGGTGAATACGGAAGACGGCCTTGACGGCTATGTCGTGACCTCGACGGAGACGTCCCGCATTTACTCCGAAAACGGATGGGGGACTTATACGAGGGATCTTCTAAAGCCTGTGGACCACAACAACAGCAAGTTTCTTCCCGGGGACATCATCAGTGTCAGCGGACACGTGTGGATCTGTCTGGGAACCTGCGATGACGGCAGCATTTTGCTCCTTCACAGCTCTCCGACAGACAGCCGCACCGGCGGCCACGGAGGCGGCGTTCAGCTGAGCGCCCTGGGAGAAAGCAAGGACTGCGAGGCGTATAAGCTCGCCGACCATTACATGTCCCTGTTCTATCCGGAATGGTATGAGAGATATGAGGTTGTGCTGAGGCCTTATGAGAAGTACACGGACATGATGAGCGACATCAATGCCGGGCAGTTCTCCTGGGACACAAGCGGAAAGGGTCTGCTCACGGACCCTGAAGGAATACAGGCCATGAGTCCGTCACAGGTGCTGGAGCAGCTGTACGGAGGCGTTTGAGTATACCTTTGAAGAGGAAGGAGCAGTCATTATGCGTTTTATCTATCCTGCAGTCATCGAGGAGAAAGAGGACGGAAGCTTTCACGCGAGCTTTCCGGATCTGACCATGTGCGAGGCGGATGGATCCTCCATGATGGAAGTCCTCCGCAATGCGGTTTCCGCAGCGCATGACTGGATTGACCTCGAGCTCAGTGAGGAAGATCCCGTTCTGCCTCCGGCTACGGACAAAGCCGATCTCACTCTTAAGGAAAATGAGACTGTGAGAGACATTCTTGTCATTTACCGCATGCACGAGGGATGGGACGAGTAAAGCCGGAGGTATGTTAAGAAGGATATGGAAATTGAGCGCAAGTGGATGGTAAACGGATGGCCCGAAAAGCCGCTGCCTCTCATAAAAGAGCACAGCATGCGGCAGGGATATCTCAGCGTCGAACCGACCGTACGCATACGGGAGGAAGCTCTGAAAGACGGAAAGTGCAGTTTTATCCTGTGCCTGAAGTCGGGAAGCGGCATCGCGAGAAATGAGACGGAGATCGAGATAACGAAGGAGATCTTTGACGAGATCGGAGACATGATCGGCATGGATCTCATCCCGAAAGTGAGGCGCACATACGCGCTTCCTGACGGGCTGGCCCTCGAGGTGAATCATGTGGATGAGGGAGCGCCCACGGAGTTCTGGTATGCGGAAGTGGAGTTCCGCTCCCTGGAAGAAGCGAGAAGCTGGGATCCCTCTTCCGCAGGCCTTGGGGAATATCTCTGCCATGATGTCTCAGAGGAGCCCGGCCAGACGATGGGCGCCTACTGGGTGAAGACGCGGATCAATTCTGAAGCGTCTCATTGAAGATGCGCATCAGGTCCTCCTGGCGGAACGGCTTCGAGAGGTGTGTGTTCATGCCGCTCTTCATGGATCGGTCGATGTCCTCGGCATAGGCATTGGCCGTCATCGCAACGATATAGACCGATTCGGAATCCGGACGCGCAAGGCTCCGGATTCTTTTTGCGGCTTCGAGACCGTCGATCTTCGGCATCATGATATCCATGAGAATGATGCGGTAATAGCCGGGAGCGGATTTCTCAAAGAGAGCCACGGCCTCTTCGCCGTCGCCGGCGGTATCCACCTCGAAACCGAATCTCCGGGCCTGGATGCAGGCGATTTCCCGGTTGATGTCATTGTCCTCGGCAAGGAGGAGATGCATGCCCGCCGCCGGGAGCTTCTGCGGCTGACCTTCAGCGCTCTGAGCGGCCACCTGCGGCGCACTGGGTACATAGTCGTCCCATGCTGCCGTTATCGTGACGGAAGCCTTTGTGCCGTGGCCAAGTTCGCTTTCGATCACGAGCACCCCGTTCATGGCATTTACGAGAGCGTTGGTGATGGAAAGCCCGAGTCCCGTGCCGTTTCTCGTGTCGCTTGTGGTTTCCTGGACAAACGGCTCAAAGGCCTTCTCCAGAAACTCTTCCGACATGCCGATACCGGTATCTTCGATAATGATGGTGAGCTCCGCGTTCACAGAGTCTTTTTTTACAGTGGAGAAGGTAAAGTCGACGCGCCCGCCTTCCTCCGTGTACTTGATGCTGTTGGAGAGAAGATTGATGCAGACCTGTGCGAGGCGGCTGCGGTCGGCGTAGATGGCCCGGCAGGTATTTCCGTCCAGATGGGTGTGGAACTCAAGATTCTTCTTGAGGGCGAGAGGCTCCACAATTTCGCAGATGTTCTCGACAAACGGTTCTGTCGCAAAGTAGGCGTTCCTCAGATCCAGCTTTCCGTTTTCGAGCTTGGACATATCCAGAATATCATTTACGAGATTGGAGAGATGGTCCGCGGAGATCGCGGACATGCTGAGAAGGTGCATGGTTTTGTCGTCAAGACTGTCGTCATTGAGCAGAATATCCAGCGTTCCCTTGATCCCGTTCAGTGGTGTCCTGATCTCGTGGGACATATT
>CACZQS010000167.1 GCA_902783325.1 uncultured Lachnospiraceae bacterium | reverse complement strand
ATGTCGATCGTGGTCTTTCCGGTTTTTCCTCCGTCATCTTCTTCATTGAGATGGAGTCTCGTCTTGTACGCTTCGACCACCTCTTCCTCGTTCTCGACCAGTTCCTTCCTGTATGAATTTGTATAGGAGACCGTCATGCCGCTTACCAGCTCGCCGTTGGCGTCACCGGCGTGGATCGCGACATTCTTTACTACGAGGGCATCTCCCTCCCGCTCGACCAGGTAGCGGACCACGAAGGAATTCGTGTCGTAAATGTAATTGCCGCTTCCCTTGATCTCCGAGACCTGGTAATAATACTCGCCCGGCGCGGAGAAGGCAATCGTGCCGATGTCCAGGCTGCCCGGGCCCTCTCTTGTAACGACAAGCGCATCATTGGTCTGACTCACAACCGCACCGCCGCTGCTTGAAGAGCCCGTCGTGTTCACCGGCATCGGAGAATCCTGATCGAGTCTCGTAAAGCGGAACTCGAAAGGCGATATCTTCATGTAGTATTTCTGAATTTCGGTGGCATTGGCCTCTCCCCCGGGGACATCAAGTGCTTTGCTGATCACCGGGCATGCGGATGTGACCGGTGAGATTCCGGTCAGCCTCTCCGGCTTCGGGGAAGCGTCCACATTGTAGACATAGGAACCGTTCTCCTTCATGGGGACCGTGACCAGGAAGGGCTTTATCGTGTTGTACCCCTCAGCAGGCACGCGGTCGACTACGAGGTAAACCCCGAGGTCAAGTCCCGTAAAATCAACGTTTCCGGAGGAATCGACGTTCTGCCTGGTTCCCGACACACCTACATTGTCCGCATACAGGGCGATGGACGATGCGAGAGACGGAGCCGAAAGATCCGCATCCCCGCTTAAATCCAGCTTTGCGCCGATAAAGGAGGGCTCCGGAGTAAACTCACCGGGGCGGTCCGCCGTAATGCCGGCCACTTTAATAAGCTCGAGAGTACCACCCCCTATGGGATTTCCGCTTGCCTTCTCCCTCAAAGTCACGTGAATGGAACAGCTTCCGTTCTTTCCAAGATCCGGCATCCCATCGGATGCCGCGGCAAGGACTGTCGTCAGAAGCATCAGACACGCGATGAGAAGCACAGCGCCCGACAGCTTACTCATGAATTTCTTCATCATCACTCAACCCTTTCCTCTGTAATTCTCTGTTTATACCTTTTCGATTCTTTTTTTCTTCCAGTTCCGCCCGCACACGCTCGTAAGTCATATTTCGCTTTCTTCTCTTGCGGGATGCAAGCATCATCCAGACCAGCAGGATGACAAGCAGCGGCCCGCCTATAAACGGCGCGATGAACAGCGGTCTGATGACAAGTGCGTCCGCGACAACCAGAGCGTCTCCCTGTTCATTCTCGACGCGGTGTCCCCGGACAAGAAGTCTGTGGGAATTGATCCCGTAAGGAGTACAGGTCACAAGTGTGCAGTAATCGCGGCCCTTCTCCAGTGTGAGATCCGACAGGTCCGTCGGTTCCACGATGCGGATCTGGTCCACTTCGTAAGTAACTGTCTTGTTGAGGACGGACATGGTGAAATGGTCGCCCTCCACAAGCTTGTCGATGTCCGTAAAGAGTCTGGCGCTCGGCAGTCCTCTGTGTCCCGATACCACGCAGTGTGTGTTCTCGCCGCCCACGGGAAGAGATGTTCCCTCTATGTGGCCGATCGCAATCTGAAGAACCGCTTCGTCGGTGCCGTGATAAATCGGAAGCTCCACATTCGCCTTCGGGATGCTGATGTACCCCATGATCCCTGTGTTATTGACGTTCAGCTGTTTGAAGTACTCCTTTTCCTCCTCCTCGCTGAGCTTCCACATAAAGCCCTTCCTGGCAAGCTTCTCGTTATATTCTTCCGCCGACCTCAGGATCGACTCATACTGCTCCTTGTCAAGATCGGTTACCGCTTCCATATAGGAAGCCACTGCTCTTGACTGGTGAAACGAGTTCCACCAGTCGGCAAATGTCGGATATGCGATCAGGCCTACGCCGGCCAATGCGATCAGGACGAGGAGGAGCGTGATAAAATGTTTTTTGAACCATTGCATAGTCCGTTACGCCCCGTCTCCTCTTTGGACTTCTTCTCTCTTAACTCTTTTAAGTATTCTCTCAAAAAGTCGCAGGA
Source organism: uncultured Lachnospiraceae bacterium (assembly GCA_902783325.1). Classification (GTDB taxonomy): domain Bacteria; phylum Bacillota; class Clostridia; order Lachnospirales; family Lachnospiraceae; genus Chordicoccus. The sequence goes on along the minus strand of CACZQS010000167.1, from coordinate 7,807 downwards.
TAATCTGTTCATATTATATCACAAAGATTTTGTGATTGAAAGTGACTCAGCTTGCCTTTTTATCATTGGTATGTTACAGTTTGCCCATAAAGGAGAGCCCCTATGAGTGAGAAATTTGAACGGATCCGCTTTCACAAAACGAGATCCCTGGCCGGAGCCATCTATTCCCTTGTTGTCGCCAGCGTGCTGACAGTAAGCGGCGTCCTGACTGCCGTTGCCCTTCTTTATCTGAATAAAGCCGGTCTCCTTCACCGCATCACTCCGAAAGTAGTGATCGTTTACTTATTGTTCCTCGTCATTTTTCTCGGTGCCATTCTTCTCTTTGCGCGGCGCGTCATCCGCGTCCGCATCCTGGAACCGATCCGGATCATCTCGGAGACCGCCGAGGCTTATGCAAAGGACAAGTCCGACGGAACCATAGACGATTTCTATTTCGGCCACATGCAGCTTTTAAGCGGGGATGAATTTCAGGAACTCAGCAGTATTCTGGCCGGAATGGAGCAGGATATCGCGGATTCGGACCAGCGTCTCATGAAGGTCACGGCCGAGCAGGAGCGGATGAACACCGAGCTCTCCGTGGCAAACAGCATACAGGAGAATATGCTTCCGAATCTCTTCCCTCCCTTCCCCGGCAGGAGCGAATTTGATATCTTTGCCACCATGGAGCCGGCAAAAGAGGTCGGAGGGGACTTCTTTGATTTCTTTCTCCTCGATGACACCCATCTGGGGCTCGTGATGGCCGACGTCTCCGGAAAGGGAATTCCCGCCGCTCTCTTCATGATGTCCTCCATGATCATCATAGACAACTACGCTTCCCTCGGCTACTCTCCCTCCAGAGTTCTCGAGCTCTCCAACCGCACGATCTGCGGCATGGAGCTCGTCGATATGTTCGTCACCGTCTGGTTCGGGATCCTGGATCTTAATACGGGCCTCGTCACCGCCTCGAACGCCGGACATGAATACCCCGCCATCTGCCAGAGCGACGGCAGCTTCGCATTAATGAAAGCAAAGCACGACTTCGTGGTGGGCGGTTTAGAGGGAATGAGCTATTCCGAATACAGCTTTACGCTTAAAAAAGGCGCATCCCTCTTCCTCTACACAGACGGAGTGCCCGAAGCCGCGAACAAAAACAACGAGCTTTACGGCACGGAACGGATGCTGAACGCCCTGAACGCAGCAAAAGATCTCACGCCTCATGAGCTTCTCCGGTCCGTCCGCGCGGACATCTCCGAATTCGTCGGTACGGCCCCGCAGTTTGACGACCTGACCATGATGTGCATCCGCTACAACGGCCCTCAATAAACGGAAGATATAATTTCTCATGGCGCATAAAAAGGACTGCTTGTATTGCAGTCCTTTTTCTTGCAATTCCGTTCTTCACAGCCTCTCGTAGAGAGCCGCAATCTCATCGAGAGCGGTCTCCGGGGCCTCATAAACCTTCCCTTCATCGCTGAGCGCCGCAATCTCGGGAAAGACCGGCAGAGAAACCGTATTGGTAATTCCGTATTTTTCCGCCACGGCGGCAGTTCCCTTCTCCCCGAAGAGATAGATCTTCTTCCCGCAGTCCGGACAGGTGATATAGCTCATATTCTCCACAAGTCCGAGGATGGGAATGTTCATCGTCTCCGCCATGCGGACAGCCTTCCCGACGATCATGGAGACAAGGTCCTGCGGCGATGTGACAATGACAATTCCGTCGAGCGGAATCGACTGGAACACCGTGAGCGGCACATCCCCGGTTCCGGGAGGCATATCGACGAACAGTACGGCCAGAGCTCCCCAGAGCACGGCGGTCCAGAACTGCTTGACGGCACCTGCGATCACCGGACCTCTCCAGATCACCGGTTCTTCGTGGTCCTCAAGAAGCAGGTTGATGGACATCACTTTGAGCCCGTTGGGAGTCAGGGAGGGAAAAATCCCCTCATCATTTGCCATCGCCTGCGTGTTGTCAAGGCCGAACATGCGCGGAATCGACGGACCCGTGATATCCGCGTCAAGGATGCCGGCCCTCCGGCCGCTCTTTGCGGCATGAGTCGCAAGAAGCGATGTCACGAGAGACTTCCCGACTCCGCCCTTGCCGCTGATCACCCCGATCACCTTCGTGATGTGCGTGTCCTTGTGGGGCGCCGCCAGAAAGCTCTTAGGGTCGCGCTCCGCGCAGCTCTCAGCGCAGGAGCTGCAGTCATGATTACAATCAGCCATTATTTATTCTCTCCTTGCACATCCAGAGGCTTTCCGGTCTCCGGATCAAAATTAGGTTTAGATATCTCCTCACCGGGCGTCACCGGATCCGGTGTGAGTTCCGGCAGCGGGTCCGATTCCGGTTCCGGTTCCGGCTTCAGCTCGGGAAGGGGATCCGATTCCGGACTCAGCTCCGGCAGCGGGTCCGTCTCCGGGTTCTGCTCCGGCAGCGGTTCTGTATCCGGTTTCAGTTCCGGCAGCGGATCCGATTCCGGCTCAAAGGCCTGGCCGGGAACGGCTTCAAAGCTCACACCGGCCATCGCCGCGTCATTCGAAGGCTTGTTGGAAAAAGGATCCTCATTCAGGGGATGATATTCGGCATCTTCGACATTCTCTTCAAAGTGCTCGACTTCCGCCGCCGGCGCTGGCGAAATCACTTCGCCGGATACGGCCGCTGCACTTGCCGCGTCGTTGGAAACGACTCCTTCAGGGGCCTCTGCCTTTTTCTTTTTAAACAGATCGAAGAATGAGAATTTCTTTTTCTTCTCGGGTTCCGGGACACCGTTCATCTCAAACGAAGCCGGCTGAGCCGTCTGGGCAGTCTGATAGGACTGGGAAGCGGAGGCCGCTCCGAATGAGGCTGCAGTTTCAAATGAGGATCCGGCCCCTAAACTGGCATCGGCAGCTTGTACTCCGGGCGTGGGATTCTCTTCGGGCGGGACCGCGTGGCCCCATCCGCCGACTCCTTTCTTCACCTGACGCAGGAACACGACAGCCATGCCGGCGGATCCGATCAGGGTCAGCCCGTCATAGAGAAGGAAAACGCCGAACACCGTCAGATAAACTCCGGAGATGAACTTCGGTTTCACGATTATAAGAACTGCGAAAATGATGGAAATCAGTCCGAGAATCAGGACAAGCCACCAGTTCTGGTGCTCAATCTTCTGAAGGATAATCGCATTCTGCATCTTCAGGGTACTGCCGATGAGAAGGAAACAGCCGAACACGAACGTCGAATATGTGAGCACCCGGCCCTGATAGAGAAGCGCGATAAATCCGAAAATAACAAGGAAAATTCCGATGAACAGATACGTGGCAAGATAGGATTGCAGCCGCTGGCGGGTGAAGTAGAGCACCAGAAAATAGATGCCCAGTCCGAACGCAAACGCGCCCAGCAGATAGCCGAGCAGGACATTCATCGTCTCCGGCCAGATTATGAATAAAATGCCGAGAACTGTGTAGATAGTACCTAAAGCCAGAGTAAAGTTGCGGACTTTCTTCAGAACATCATCACCGTTCATATCACCGTTCATGTCACTGTTCATGCTATTATACCTCCTCTCAAAACGAAGTTTTGTACGCTGACTAATTGTTCTCGGACCCGATTTTGTAATCTCGCTTCTTACGTCCTTCGGACATAAGAACCGAGAACAAAATCTGGCTCCTTATATAAACCATCGTTTATATCTGACACACCCCGGCCGCCTGTTACCTCTTCATAGTATCACGTTTCCCCTGCCTGGTAAATCCTCACTTACTTGCAACTGCTCAGCACTTATTTTATGATCCGCACCTTGCGCACGCCGCCGATCCCGGCGATGCGGTCCGCGATCTCCTCAGTCAGAGGAGAATCCGTATCAAGCATCGTATAGGCCCAGTTTCCCCGGCTGGCGTTTGTCACATTTGCCACATTGACTCCCTCTTCGCCTAAAACTCCGGTCAGCTGCGCAAGCATATTCGGCTCGTTCTTGTGATTGACGGATATGCGTCCCGCCGTCTTGCACACACCCATATCGCAGGAGGGATAATTGACGGAATTGGTGATATTGCCGTTCTTCAGGTACTCTCTCACCTCTCTTACGGCCATGACCGCGCAGTTGTCCTCCGATTCCTTCGTGGAAGCCCCCAGATGAGGAGTAATGATGGTATTCGGTGCTTTCGCGATATTCGGAGTGACAAAGTCCGTCACATATTTGCGGAGCTTTCCGCTCTCAAGGGCGTTAATCAATGCCGACTCGCTGACCAGCAGATCCCTCGCGAAGTTGAGCAGGACGGTTCCGTCCTTCATCATGGAAAATGCCTCCGCATTTACCATTTCCTTAGTCCCGTCATTGAGCGGCACATGCAGCGTGATGAAATCGCATTCTCTGTAAATGTCCGTCACGTCCTGCACATACTTGATGTTGCTGGACAGATTCCAGGCAGCCTTCAAGGAGAGGTACGGGTCATAGCCGTGTACCTCCATGCCGAGGGCCACAGCCGTGTTCGCCACCATCACTCCGATGGCGCCGAGCCCGATGATGCCCAGCTTCTTGCCGGCGATCTCGGAACCCGCGAACTGTTTTTTCTGCTTTTCGGCCCTTTTCTGCAGGTCATCCGTGATCTCCTGCTGCTCCAGCCACTCGATGCCTCCCACGATATCGCGGGAAGCGAGGAGCATGCCTGCCACCACCAGTTCCTTCACGCCGTTTGCATTGGCCCCCGGCGTATTAAAGACCACAATGCCCTGGTCGGCACAGCGCTCGAGAGGGATATTGTTCACACCGGCTCCGGCCCTCGCGATGCATTTCAGCATCGGATCAAACTCCATCTCCTTCATATTGGCGCTTCTTACAAGGATCGCGTCAGAAGGCTCGGTCTCATGCACTTCCTCAAAGTTCTCGTGAAAATGCTTCAGTCCGATCTGGGATATGTTGTTCAGGCAGCAATACGTGTACATTTGTCAGTTTCTCCTCTTTATTATTTCATTCTTCGTTTGACTTCTCCAAATCCGTCTGGTCAAATGCGGACTCAATCGGCTTGCCCGCGGGCGCCATCGGAAATACCATATCGTCTTTGTCGATGCGGCAGTCGATGACGACGGTCCGGTCCGCCTCGAGAGCTCTTTTGAGAGCCTCCTCCACCTCTTCTTTCTTCGTGACCCGGATTCCGACGGCTCCCATGCCCTCGGCGATCTTCACAAAATCAATCCCGTCGCTGAGAACCGTCGATGAGTATCTCTCGCCGTAGAACAGGTGCTGCCACTGGCGCACCATGCCGAGGACCTCATTGTTCATGACGATCTCGATGACTTTGATGCCGTTCCGGACGGAAGAAATCACTTCATTCATATTCATGCGGAAGCAGCCGTCGCCGGCGATGTTGACCACGGTCTTGTCGGGCCGGGCGGTCTTCGCTCCCATCGCGGCTCCGAATCCGAAGCCCATGGTGCCGAGTCCGCCGGAGCTTAAGAAGGTTCGCGGATCCTTATAGGAATAATACTGGGCGGCCCACATCTGGTGCTGTCCCACGTCGGTCGTAATAATCGCATTCCCGTCCGTCACCCGGTAGAGCTCCTCGATCACATAGGGTCCTGTGAGACGGGATTTATCGTAAGCGAGCGGATGAAGCGCCCGGAAGGTCTGCACCTGCTCGATCCAGTCGCTGTGCTTCAGCTCCCTGACGGCATGAAGAATGCGCTTTAAGGACTCCTTCAGATCTCCCACCACAGCCGTGTCGCAGATCACATTCTTGTTGATCTCCGCCGCGTCGATGTCCAGATGGATGATCTTTGCCTGATGCGCAAACTGGGAAGTCTTGCCCGTGTCCCGGTCGGAGAAACGTGCTCCGCAGGCGATCAGAAGATCACAGTGGTGAAGGGAGACGTTGGCTGTCTTCGTTCCGTGCATGCCGAGCATTCCCATATACAGGGGATCCCTTCCGTCAAACGCGCCCTTCCCCATCAGTGTGTCGCACACCGGCGCGTCGATCTTGTGGGCGAGCTCACGGATCTCCTCAAAGGCGCCGGACGCAATCGCACCGCCGCCGACAAAGATCACCGGGCGCTCCGACTCTTCGATCAGACGCGCGGCCGCTTCCACATCCTCGTTTCGGATTTTATCCGTCTTCGGAAGGATCCGCTCGGGGGCCTCGTAGGAATACTCGCACTTCGCCGCCGTTACGTCCTTCGTAATGTCGATCAGGACCGGGCCCGGTCTCCCGCTGCGGGCAATTCTGAAAGCCCTGCGTACCATGGGCGCCAGCTGGCGGACATCCTTGACGATGGCCGAATATTTAGTGACCGGCATCGTGATACCGGCGATATCCACCTCCTGGAAGCTGTCCTTGCCGAGAAGAGGCAGTCCGACATTACAGGTAAATGCGACCAGCGGCACCGAATCCATATAGGCCGTGGCGATGCCGGTCACGAGGTTGGTGGCTCCGGGCCCGGAGGTCGCGAATACGACACCGGTCTTCCCCGAGGCGCGCGCATAGCCGTCCGCGGCATGGGCCGCTCCCTGTTCATGGGAGGTCAGAACATGATGGATCTCATCACTGTGCTGATAGAGGGCGTCATAGACATTGAGAATCGTGCCTCCGGGATAACCGAAGACAGTGTCCACGCCCTGTTCCTTCAGACATTCAATTAAGATTTCCGAGCCATTCAGCAGCATATAGTAAAAGACTCCTTTCCTGTCAGCTCTTGGGAATTTGAAGCACCGCGCCCTTGCTTCCCGATGTCACCATGGCGGCATATCTGGCGAGATAGCCGGTCGTGATCTTCGGCTCGCGGGGCTGCCATGCGGCGCGCCTTTTGGCAAGCACTTCTTCCGGCACATCGACGTTCAGCGTCTTCTCCGGGATATTGATCCGGATGATATCGCCTTCCTCAATGAGGGCGATCGGACCGCCGACAGCGGCCTCCGGGGAGATATGCCCTATGGATGCCCCGCGGGACGCCCCGCTGAATCTCCCGTCCGTGATCAGCGCAACCGTGTTGCCAAGTCCCATTCCCGCAATCGCGGAAGTGGGGTTGAGCATCTCGCGCATGCCGGGTCCGCCCTTCGGTCCCTCGTAGCGGATGACGACCACATCGCCCTCACGGATCTTTCCGCCAAGAATCGCTTCGATCGCGTCGTCTTCGGAATCAAAGACGCGGGCCGGACCGTCATGCACAAGCATCTCGGGGGTCACGGCACTCTGCTTCACGACTCCGCCCTCGGGGGCGATATTGCCGCTTAAGACGGCAAGCCCGCCGGTTTTGCTGTATGGATTTCGGGCAGGCCTGATCACTTCTTCGTTCCGGTTCACCGCGTTCGCGATGTTCTCACCGACCGTCTTTCCCGTTGCCGTCATGCAGTCGAGGTCGAGAAGATCAAGCTTTGAGAGCTCCTTCATCACGGCATAGACGCCGCCCGCTTCGTTCAGCTCATCCATATAGGTCGGGCCGGCAGGAGCGAGATGGCACAGATTCGGAGTCTTTGCCGAATATTCATTGGCAAGTCTCATATCGAGCTCGAAGCCGATCTCATGGGCGATGGCCGGCAGATGCAGCATCGTATTCGTGGAGCAGCCGAGCGCCATATCCACGGTGAGAGCGTTGCGGATGGATCTCTCCGTGATGATGTCCCGCGGCCTGATGTTCTTCTTCAGCAGCTCCATCACCTGATTGCCCGCGTGCTTCGCGAGGCGGATGCGTGCCGAATACACGGCCGGGATGGTGCCGTTCCCTTTAAGGCCCATGCCGATGGCCTCCGTCAGGCAGTTCATGCTGTTCGCGGTGTACATGCCGGAGCAGGAGCCGCAGGTCGGGCAGCCGTACTCCTCATACTCTTCGAGCTCCTCCTCGCTCATCTTTCCGGCCTGT
>CACZQS010000166.1 GCA_902783325.1 uncultured Lachnospiraceae bacterium | reverse complement strand
TTCCGTCAGCGAGTATAGTATAACATCGGAGACTATATGAAAACAATACAAGTAAAGGGGCTTGCGATAGGGGAGGGAATTCCCAAGGTCGCAGTCCCTGTGACGGCATCGACGATTGACGCTGCAGCTGCTCAATGTGCGGAGGCCGCTCGCGAAGGCGCCGATCTCATTGAACTGAGGGCGGACAATTACCCCTTGACGGATAACCCGGAAGCACTCCTTGAGTATCTTCGGCTCTGCCGCAAAACCGTCCCTGACCTGCCGCTCATATTTACGATTCGGACAAATGCCGAGGGCGGAAACTATAAGGGAGATGCGGAGGGCTACTTTTCAGCGGTCCTTAATGCTCTTAAAAGCGGCTGCGCGGATCTCATCGATATCGAATTCTTTCACCCGAAAGCATCGGAGCTGATCCCTGAGGCGAAAAAAGCAGGTATCCCCATCATTTTATCGAACCATGATTTCCAAAACACGCCGCCCTGTGAGGAAATGGCGCGGCGCTTAAAGGCGATGGAAGAGATGGGCGCAGATCTTGCCAAGATCGCCTGCATGCCTGCGGCACAGAGGGATGTCTGGAGAACCCTTCTGCTTTCAGCTGCCTCGGCATCCGTGATGGAGATTCCGGTTGTCGCTATTTCCATGGGAGAAGCAGGACAGATCTCGAGACTTTCCTGTGAAACATATGGCTCCGCATTTACTTTCGGCTGCCTCAAAGGAGAAGGGAGTGCCCCCGGACAGTACGAGGCCCGTGAACTAAAAGACATATTACGTAAGCTTCACGAGACCGCTCTTGAGAGAAAGGAACATCCCATCCTGTTCCTGACGGGATTTATGGGAGCCGGCAAATCAACGGTCGGAAAGATGCTGTCGAAGATGAGCGGGATGCCTCTGATCGAGGCCGATGAAGAGATCGAAAGAAAGAGCGGGAGAACGATTCCGGAGATTTTCGCCGAAAGCGGAGAAGATGCCTTCCGTGATATAGAGACACAGATCATCGCCGAACTGTATGATAAAAGCGGCGTGATCGTTTCCTGCGGCGGAGGAGCCGTGCTGCGGGAGGAAAACAGAGCCATGATGCGGGCCCTCGGCAGGACCGTGCTGCTGGATGTGACTCCCGCGGAAGCTCTGAGGAGGCTCTCGGAAGAAGCAGACGGCAGGCCGAAGCTGAAGAACCGGATGACAGTAGAGGGAATCGCTGATCTGATGCACAAAAGGCGGGCCGCATACGAGGCCGCGGCGGATGAGGTGATCCTGACGGACGGCCTCAGCGCGGAGCAGATCAGCAGCAGAATTGCCCTTAAGGCATTGGTGAAAGTTTGTCTTGCATGACATTGGGATCTAGTATAGAATCATGGTAAGTCACATTAGGAGGATAATAATCTATGATTTCAGCAGGTGATTTTAAGAATGGTCTGACTCTTGAGATCGAGGGACAGGTTATGCAGATTCTCGAATTCCAGCATGTGAAGCCGGGTAAGGGAGCTGCTTTCGTCCGCACAAAGATGAAGAACGTCATCAACGGCGGTGTTGTGGAAAAAACATTCCGTCCGACGGAGAAGTTCCCGGCAGCCAGAATCGACCGCAAGAACAGCCAGTACCTTTATAATGACGGCGATCTCTATTATTTCATGGATCCCGAGACCTATGACCAGGTGATGATCAACGCCGAGGTGATCGGCGACAATATGAAGTTCGTCAAGGAGAACGAGGAGTGCAAGCTCGTGTCCTATAACGGCAGCGTGTTTGCCATTGAGCCGCCGCTTTTCGTGGAGCTTGAAGTCTCCGACACGGAGCCGGGCTTTGCCGGCAATACAGCGCAGGGCGCCACGAAGCCGGCTACGGTGGAGACGGGCGCAACCATCCAGGTGCCTCTGTTTGTGAATATCGGCGACAAGGTCAAGATCGATACAAGAACAGGCGAATACCTTTCCAGAGCATGAATGAAGAATGCCTCCCTGCTTTCAAGGGGAGGCATCTTGCTTTTCTTTCATTTTTCCCCTGTATATCCAAATATACGAATCTGCTGCAGAACCGCTCCAAAAATGAACGTCAGCGGTTTAAGTAAAGTGTGCGTTAACATATCGCAGATGGTACAGGAGGGAAAGAATGGAATATACTGTTTTTAAAGCGAGATTGATTGAGAAACTATCCGAGCTTACAGATCCGGATGAAGAGATCAGTGTGAGCACCGTCACGAAAAACAACGGGATTACTTTGGAAGTGATCAGCATACACTCTCCGGGCAGGGGGATCTGTCCGACCATCAATATCAGGGAGATCAAAGCCGGGTTCGATGACGGAATGACGCTGCCGCACCTTGCAAAAGAGGTGCTGTCTTTATGCAGGGAAAAGTCATTTCCGGAGGAAGCCTTCCGCATGGAGCTCGAGGACTATGAGAATTTCCGGGACAAGATCTGCTTCCGCGCCGTCAACAGCGCAAAAAACAAAGAGCTTCTCGAGGACGTGCCGTTTTATCCGGTGCTCGATCTGGCCCTTGTGTTTTATTACCGTGCCAACCCGGCCGAAGGATTAACGGGGACCGTACTGGTCAGGAATGACGATCTGGTGAGATGGGGCATCACCTGCGAAGAAATCGCGGATGATGCCTTTCGCAATACTCCGGAGCTCGAGCCGGTCCATTTCCTGACACTAAGTGAATATCCGCCGGACGGAAAAATTCACATTCTCACCAACGAGAACAGAATCTACGGAGCTTCCGTGATGTTCTATAAGAACGTATGCGAGAACCTTTCTTCAAAGTATAAGCGGGACCTGTATATTCTTCCGAGCAGCATCCACGAGGTGCTGGCTCTGCCGGTCTCCGGGAATCACTGTCTTGAAGATCTGAAAGAGATGGTTTTCGAAGTAAACCGCGCGGTCCTTGAAGAAACGGAAGTCCTTTCCGATGAAGTGTACAGGTGGTCCAGGATCAGCGGGACTCTTGAACTGGCATAGGTTCGACGACTTCCCGGTATACCTTCCTGAAGAGCAGCGAGGATATGGTGAGAGAGGCCACCTCGGCGAGAGGGAAGGCCCACCACAGCACATTGATGCCGCCGAAATGGGCAAGCAGGGCGGCTGCAGGGATGAGCACTACAAGCTGGCGTCCGAAGGAGACGATCAGCGAATTGATGCTTCTTGAAAATGCCTGGAAGATTGAGCCCATCACAATGCAGACAGCCGCGAAAGGATAACTCAGGCCGATGATCCTCAAGGCCGGGACCCCGATCGACAGCATATGTTCGGAAGCGTCAAAAAGCCCGAGAAGCTGTGCCGGGAAGATCTCGAAAATCAGCATTCCGGCAACCATGATCCCGACCGCGAGCTTCATGGAGAAGCGGAGCGCTTCATCAATTCTAGAGCGGTTCCGGGCGCCGTAATTAAAGGCCAGAATCGGGATCAGGCCGTTATTCAGGCCGAAGACCGGCATGAAGAAGAAGCTCTGCATTTTAAAGTATGCGCCGAAGACCGCCTGTGCGGTTGCCTCAAACGGTTTCAGGATCATATTCATGAGGAAGGTCATCAAAGAGCCGATGGAGATCATCAGGATCGAGGGAATGCCCACCGAATAAATCCTGCGGATGGTCCAGCGGTTGGGATGAAGGATGCCCTTGATACTCAGATGAATGTCATCATTCTTCCTTAAGTTTAAAACAAGGCCGACTGCGGCTGCGATTACCTGTCCGAGCACAGTAGCGTAAGCCGCTCCGGCTACACCCAGTTTGGGAAATCCGAAGAGCCCGAAGATCAGGATCGGATCGAAGATGATATTGATCAGGGCTCCGGTCATCTGCGAGATCATGCTGTACACCGTTCTCCCGGTGGACTGAAGCAGTCTTTCGAAGGTCATCTGGAAAAAGATCCCGAAGGAGAGTGTGCAGCATATCCGCAGATAGGTGGCACCGAGCGTGCGGATCTCTTCGTCAGGTGTCTGGAAAGCGATGAAGGGGCCTGCACAGAAAAGCCCCAGAAGGGCGAACACGACAAAGCTCAGAAAGATCAGAAAGAGACCGTTGTTGGCCGCCGAGTCGGCGCGGTCGTAATTCTTTTCTCCGAGAGATTTGCTGAGCAGGGCGTTGATGCCGACCCCGGTGCCGGAGGCTACGGCGATCATCAGGTTCTGCATGGGAAAGGCGAGAGTGACCGCCGTGAGCGCGCTCTCGGATATTCTTGACACAAATACACTGTCGACGACGTTGTACAGAGCCTGCACCAGCATGGAAAACATCATCGGCAGTGACATATTGATAATCAGCTTTTTTACGGGCATCACGCCCATCTTGTTCTCTTTCGGCTTCACGATCTTTAACCCTTTCACAGTAAAATCTGTAGGATTATAGCAGAGACAGTCCCTGAGAGTCAACGAAAACAATCCGCCCATCTTGTAGACAAAGCGGAATGCACTATTGTATACTCGCGGTAACAGTTACATTATTAAATTGCTGCTCAAGACTTAAAGGCAGATGAAGTGATAGAGGCGTCTATGGATGAGAAGGAAATCCGCAGGAAATATGCGGATGTAACAAAGGCCCTGATCGGGCTGAACAGATCGATCGCGACGATGGAAAGCTGTACATCGGGAACCGTCGCTTCGCTCATTTCGGACACGGAAGGAGCTTCCGCCATTTTTAAAGGAGGACTGATCACATACTGCAATGAAGCAAAAAACCGATACGGCGTTGCGGAAGAAGTCATCGACAGGTACGGTGTCTATTCCGTCGAGACGGCTGAGGCGATGGCAGAAGCATGCCGGAAAGCCTTCTCCGCGGATCTCGGCATCGGCGTAACGGGAAGCTTCCGGAATGCGGATCCCGCGAATGCCGACAGTGTCCCGGGCGAAGTCTGTTATGCAATAGCCGGTTCCGGCTGTTCGGATAGCGGCCGGTTTTCCGTTCCGTTTTCACTGACCCGGCCGGAAGCCAAGCTCTATGCGGCCGGCGTCATAGCGGACAAACTTGTTGGGATGGTGAGAGGATGAATATGGTATCGGCTTATTACCTTGCAAGTTTTTTGATTTCATTTGCCCTGACCCTGGTTTATGCATATAAATGGCACAGGCATTTTGATCTGTATACCGTACTCATGTATGTGCTGATACCGCTTGTGAATCTTGCTTATGTGTTTCTTGACAGGTCAACAGAGCTTCAGTCAGCCCTCAATGCCCAGAAGATTATCTATATCGGCGGGTGCTTTCTGATCTATTTCATCATGTTTAGTATTTTCAATCTCTGTGACATCCGTGTGAGCAAGCCGGTGCGGACGCTTTCACTCGTCATCATATCCGTGATCTATCTGTTTGTCCTGACAATCGGCGAGGCTCCTTACTTTTATACCCGGGTGTCGCTTACTATGATCGATGGCCGGGCGGTGCTGGACAGAAGCTACGGTCCTGTCCACACCATTTTCTATATTCTTCTGGTTCTCTGCTTTGTCCTGAGTTTCCTTGCCATTTTTTACAGCTATATCAGGAAAAAACAGGTTTCACGGACGATCCTTTATCTCGTGTTTCTTCCTGAGGCAGTGTGCTTCATAAGCTTTTTCGCAATAAAACTGATTCGGTACAGAATCGAACTGATGCCGGCGGCATATATCTTTGCGCAGGTGATGTATCTTCTGATCGCAAAGCGGATGTGCCTGTATGACATCAGTGACACGGTAGTGGATTCTATCATACAGGCCGGAGAGGTCGGATTCGTTTCCGTCGATTTTAAGAACCGCTATCTGGGAAGCAATGATGCCGCAAAGAGGATTATGCCCGAGCTGTGCGATATGACCGTGGACCGGGTTTTCAGCTCGGAATCTGAGCTCGGCGCCGCATTTATGATGCATCTGGAAGAGTTCAAGCATGATGAGCAGAAGAAGGAATTCTTATTCGCAAAAAAACAGGCCGATGAGGATGAAGAGAGGATCTACAAAGCGGGGATTCAGTATCTCTATGACGACAGGAAAAAGCGCGGCTATCAGTTCGTCTTTGAAGATGACACGCAGAACCAGAAATACATTACGCTCATCAATCACTATAATACAGAGCTGGAGAGGGAAGTAGACAAAAAGACCCGCAACCTGATCGAGATGCACAACAAGCTGATCTTAAGCATGGCGACCATGGTAGAAAGCCGGGACAATTCCACCGGTGGGCATATCCGGCGCACGAGTGAGGGAGTCCGCATCCTGATCGGCGAGATGAGGAAAGATCCTTCGCTCATGCTCACCGACAAATTCTGCGCCGATATTATCAAGGCGGCCCCCATGCATGACCTCGGAAAGATCGCGGTCGACGATTCGATCCTGAGAAAGCCGGGGCGCTTTACGGATGAGGAATTCGCTCAGATGAAGAAGCATGCCGCCGAAGGAGCCCGCATCGTTCATGAGATTCTGGAAGGGACAGAAGATGAGAGCTTCCGGAAGGTGGCCGAGAATGTGGCGCATTACCACCATGAGAGGTGGGACGGCTCCGGATATCCCGAGGGACTGAAGGGAACGGAGATCCCCTTCGAGGCCAGGATTATGGCCATCGCGGATGTCTACGACGCTCTTGTCAGCAAGAGAGTCTACAAAGAGAAAATGTCATTTGAAAAAGCAGATGAAATCATTATGGAAGGAATGGGCAAGCATTTCGACAAGATGCTTGAGCCGTACTATATCGCGGCGAGACCATCTCTGGAAGCATACTATACTTGCGTTAGTAATTATACTCGCTAACGGAATGCACTGCCGATTGGCAGGCATCCGTTGCTGTATATGCAGTTCACTAAATCATCTGCCTCGGCAGAT
>CACZQS010000165.1 GCA_902783325.1 uncultured Lachnospiraceae bacterium | reverse complement strand
AGTCCGAGCGGTTTTATTATCACTGTTGTTTATCTCGTAAAAACGTGAATGAAAGCAGACACGGTAAAGCAGTCGAAGCGGACGGATCTCTCCGCCCGCTTTTGACATATCAACCTGTAATTGCTTAAAGGCAGGCAGCTGCCATTTGCGAAACATGGATGGTCTGTGGTCATGGATCGCAGGATCCCATACAGCTTTGATTCGCTCACATATTGAGAAGCCAGTGACACGGGATTGATTAAGAAGCCCCGGTTGTAGTACAATGACATATGCTGTTTTGAGCTTAGGGGGATTTAGAGAAAATGAAATTAGGCATAGTCGGACTTCCGAATGTTGGAAAGAGTACGTTGTTCAATTCACTGACAAAGGCCGGGGCCGAGTCGGCAAATTATCCGTTCTGCACGATCGACCCGAACATAGGCGTAGTGCCGGTCCCGGACGAGAGGCTGAAGCTGCTCGGGGATTTCAGCCATTCGAAGAAGGTGACTCCCGCGACAATCGAGTTTGTGGATATTGCGGGGCTGGTGAAAGGCGCTTCGAAGGGAGAGGGACTCGGCAACCAGTTCCTGGCGAATATCCGCGAGTGCGATGCCATCGTTCACGTCGTGCGCTGCTTTGAGGACACGAACATCATCCACGTGGACGGTTCAGTGGATCCGGGCAGGGATATCGAGACCATCAATCTGGAGCTCCTGTTTGCGGATCTTGAGGTGCTGGACCGGCGGATCGCAAAGACGGCAAAGAGCGCAAGAGCAGGTGCGGATAAGAATGCAAAGCGCGAATTTGACGTGCTCCAGAAGATCCACAGCCATCTGGAAGAGGGGAACCTGTGCATCACGCTGGAGCTGGACGATGAGGAAGAAAACAACTTCCGCAAGAGCCTGGATCTGCTCACCGACAAGCCGGTGATCTACGCGGCAAATGTTGCCGATGAGGACCTGGCGGATGACGGTGAATCCAATACTTATGTGCAGTCCGTCCGCGCCATCGCAAAAGCGCAGAACTCGGAAGTCTTTGTTGTCTCCGCGGCGATCGAACAGGAAATCGCCGAGCTGGATGACGAAGAGAAGGCGGAGTTCCTGGCTGATCTGGGAGTGGAGAAATCAGGTCTCGATAAGCTGATCGCAGCGAGCTACCGGCTTCTGGGGCTCATGAGCTTCCTCACAACGGGAGAGGATGAGACGCGGGCCTGGACGATTCCGGTCGGCTGCAAGGCGCCGAAAGCAGCGGGAAAGATCCACACGGATTTCGAGAGAGGTTTCATCAAGGCAGAAGTCATCAATTATCAGCAGCTCCTTACGAGCGGCTCTTACGCGGCGGCAAGGGAAAAAGGTCTGGTTCGGATAGAAGGGAAGGAATACATCGTACAGGACGGCGATGTCATCATCTTCCGCTTTAATGTGTAATGATGGATTATCAGATTAATTTTCCGAATCTGGGGATCTTTCTGCCTCACGTCATCAAAGAAATCACCATCGGCTCATTTTCGATCGCGATGTACGGGGTGATGATTGCAATCGGTATGGCCCTGGGCATCTTCGCGCTTACGAGGCGCGCCGCGGCGACAGGGCAGAGTCCCGACGACTATTTTGATATCTCCATCATTACGATGGTGTGCGCGATTATCGGGGCACGGATCTATTATGTGGCATTTTCCTGGGAAATGTACCGGGAAAACCCTCTCTCTGCGTTTAATATCCGGGAGGGCGGTCTTGCAATTTACGGCGGCATCATCGCGGGCGTCCTCGCGATCTATGTGCTGTCGAGGGTTAAGCATATCCCGTTTCCCCGCGTTCTCGACACCTGCGTGATCGGGGTTCCGATCGGACAGATCCTGGGACGATGGGGGAATTTCTTCAACAGAGAGGCGTTCGGCGGTTATACCGACAATCTGCTGGCTATGCAGCTGCCTGTTTCCGCAGTGCGCTCTCATGAAATCACGGCCGAGATGCGCTCCCACGCGGAGATCATCGGCGGAGTGGAGTTTATCCGGGTTCATCCGACGTTTCTTTACGAGGGACTGTGGAACTGCCTTGTCCTCCTGCTTCTCTTCCTTGTACGGAACAAAACGAAATTCGAGGGCGAGCTGTTTCTGATTTATCTCGCCGGCTACGGCACCGGACGGTTTTTCATAGAGATGCTGCGGACGGACCAGCTCCTTGTGCCCGGAACGCAGATCCCTGTTTCGATGCTGCTGTCTGCCGTTCTGGTACTTGTGTCTGTGATCCTGATCATCAGAGGACACTTGAAAAAATCGAATACAGACCGTGAATCGTAACGAATGACAAATAACGAAAGGGCAGGCACCATGTGAAAAATGGTGCCTGTCCTTTTTTGCGTCTTTTTTGCGTCTACAGCAGTAGTATGTCTGCCAACCGGCAGTGCATTCCGTCAGAAAATAAACATACGTTCCCGTTGTCAAATGGCGTATGATGGTATAAGATTTTAGTCAAGTGGTAGGAAGTGGGACGAAAATACCACGAAATGGGAGAAAAGGATGTTCTTAGGGAAGTACAGTCATACCATAGACAGTAAAGGCAGACTGATTATTCCCTCCAAGTACAGGGACGAAATCGGCAATCTTAAGCTGGTGGTGGTACCGTGGTGGGAGGAGAACCTTTCTGTGTTTACACAGGAAGGCTTCCGTGAGTATGTCCGATCTCTCGACAATCTCCAGGGAAGTTCGGAGACACGCAGACGGATTAAGCGGTTCATAACGAGCGGTGCCGACGAGTGCCGGCTCGATGCGCAGGGGAGAATTCTGCTGAACGCGGAGCTTCGCAAGTACGCGCATCTTAGCGGGGACGTGATCCTCACCGGCAATATGGACAGCTTCGAAATCTGGGCTCCGGATGTCTGGAATCAGGTTGAAGAAAAACTGATGGACGCGGATGAAATGAGAAATGAACTGGAAAGCCTGAAGCAGCTCTTCTGAAGCAGAACGTGTGCGGCCTGTCATAAGGGGTCAGGCTGTATGAGCGCAGGGAACAGATCCGAAAAGGGGAAAGCTGACGGGAAGGGGAGTCCCGCTGCTTTATATACGGATCGCAAGGGGAGACCCGGCGCATGATGGAAAGGGGAGCGGACATGACATTTTCTCATACATCGGTACTGCTGAATGAGACAATTGCAAGCCTCAATGTGAAACCCGACGGCATCTACGCAGATGGCACGCTCGGGGGAGGCGGGCATTCCCTGGAGATTGCAAAGCAGCTTGCCAAGGATGGCAGACTGATCGGCATAGACCGCGATGAAGCAGCCATAGAAGCGGCCTCGCAAAGACTAAAGGAATATTCGGACAGAGTTATCATAAAGCGGGGAAATTATTCTGACATGCCTGAGATCTTTAAGGAACTTAGCATCGGGAAGGCTGACGGAATCGTGCTTGACCTGGGGGTTTCTTCCTATCAGCTGGATACGGCTGAGCGCGGGTTTTCCTATATGCAGGATGCTCCGCTGGATATGAGGATGGACCGGAGGGAGTCAAGGACGGCTGCCGATCTTGTCAACGAGGCGAGCGAGCGCGAGCTCTTCCGCATCATAAGGGATTACGGGGAAGAGCGTTTTGCTCAGAATATTGCAAAGCACATCGCTGAGAGAAGGGCCGTACACAGAATCGAGACGACTGGGGAGTTAGTCGAGATCGTACGGGCATCGATCCCGATGAAGCTGCAGAAAACCGGCGGACATCCTGCCAAAAGAACATTCCAGGCACTGAGAATTGAACTGAACGGCGAACTGACGGCGCTTGAGGACTCTCTTGACGCATTGATCGACCTCCTTGGGGACGGAGGCCGTCTGGCGGTAATCACATTTCATTCTCTTGAGGACCGGATCGTGAAAGCGGCATTCAGGAGAAATGAGAATCCGTGCACCTGCCCTCCGGATTTTCCGGTGTGCGTGTGCGGAAAGAAATCAAAAGGCTTTGTCGTCACGAGAAAGCCGATCCTTCCTTCGGCGGAGGAAGAAGAGGGGAACCCGCGCTCGAAAAGTGCGAAGCTGCGGGTATTTGAACGAAAGGTGAGCGGCTGACGATGGCGGTCCACGGTACTGTGCGAAGGGTAAATCAAAGATCGGAATCTATGCAGTACGTGGTCAGCGGGACATCGGCCTATGTACCCGAGCGCGTGGCGGATGAGCCCCGGAGGGTGAGAATCTCCGGTGCTTCGATCGAGCGCAACAGGGCAAAAGCAAAGAAGGTCACCCCCGCTTACGTCGTCTTTCTTGCCATTATTTCGGCAGCAACTGTGTTCATGTGTGTTCACTATCTGCAGCAGAAATCGACCATCAAGGCTCAGATCAGGGCTAACGACAAGCTTGAGTCGGCCCTGGTATCGCTGAGGTCGGAGAACGATGCTCTTCTTGAAAATGTGAACAACACACTGGACTGGAATCATATAAAAGATGTCGCAATTAACGAATTGGGCATGAAGTATGCGACACAGGAGCAGATCGTATGGTATAATGCCGACGAATCCAGTTATGTAAGACAATATACGGAAGTGCCTTGAATCTACACTTGGGCGCACCTTAATGAGGAGCAGCCTTGAAAGCAGACAAAACCGGCCGTGAGGGTTCGGGCGGATTGAGATACAGAAAACTGAATGCTGTGATGAGAAGGAAGCTGGCAGGACTGTTTGTAGTGGTCGTGCTGGCTTTAATATGTCTGCTTATGCGCATGACCTTTATTAATGCGTCAAATGGAGCGAAGTATTCAAGGGTCGTGCTGGCCAATTCCCAGTCCCAGTATTCTTCTTCGTCCCTCGCCTATAAGAGGGGAGATATCCTGGACCGAAACGGCAACGTGCTGGCCGCGTCGGAGAAGCGCTATAATGTCATTCTGGACTGCAGTGTCGCAAATGCCAATGAGAACTGCGCAGAGCCGACGATCGCGGCGCTTGTCGATCTCTTCGGCGCCGACGAGCTGACGGTCCGCCATCTCATGACGGACGAAAAGACGAAAAATTCCCAATATCAGGTCATCGCCGAAAAGGTTACCGTAGAGGACAAAAAGAGATTCGACGAGTACAAAGCAGGCGGCTCCGATAAGTCGCTGAGCGAGGAAGAGCGGAAGAAACGCCAGAACACGCGCGGTATCTGGTTCGAGGAGGAATACGTGCGCGTCTATCCGATGGGGTCTCTGGCCGGGGACGTTCTGGGTTTTGTCTATGACAAGGACAAGGCGGACTGGGGCCTGGAGGGCTATTACAACAACACCCTGTGCGGAGTGGACGGAAGAAAATACGGCTACTGGGGATCCGACTCCCAGATCGAGCAGACGATCGTGGACCCTGTTGACGGAGACACGATCAAATCCACAATCGATACCAGCATCCAGGCGGTGGTGGAAAATGTAATCGCCGACTTTACGGAGATTTACAGGAACGGGCCCTACAGCCAGACCTCTGCCGCAAAGCATATCGGAGTCGTGGTGATGAATCCGAACAACGGGCAGATTCTGGCGATGGCCAATTCCGAACAATACGACCCGAATAATCCGCGCGACCTGACGGCTTATTATGACCAGTCCCAGATCGATGCCATGCCTTCCTCCCAGAAGGCGGAATACCTGAACAAGATCTGGAGAAACTATTGTGTGTCGGATGCCTACGAGCCGGGTTCCGTCTTCAAGCCGGTGACGGTGTCCTCAGGGCTGGAGAGCGGGGCTTTAAGCGGAGCGGAGACATTTTACTGCGACGGCTATGAAAATGTCGCCGGCGTCAGGATCAAGTGCTCGAATACAGAGGGACACGGGGAAGAGACGCTCCTCGACGTCATAAAGAATTCCTGCAACGATGCCCTTATGCAGATCGCCGCTCTGCTCGGCGTTGACGAATTCTGCAAGTACCAGAAGATGTTCGGGTTTGGAAACCGGACCGGGATCGATCTCTCGGGAGAATCCTCCGGCATCATAGGCGCGGCGGACACGATGGGTTCGGTGGACCTCGCGACGGCGAGTTTCGGGCAGGGATTTACCTGCACGATGGTCCAGGAGATTGCCGCGATCAGCGCCGTGGTCAACGGAGGGGATTACTACAGGCCGCATATCGTGAGCTGTGTGCAGAACGGCGACGGCGTGGTGAAGCGCTCCTACGACAACATCCTCATGAAGGAGGTCTTATCGCCGGATGTCTCCGAGCTGCTGCGGCAGTATATGAAAGCCAGCGTGGACAGCGGAACCAGCCAGTACGCCAAGGTGGAAGGGTATTCCATGGGCGGAAAGACCGGAACGGCGCAGAAGATCCCGAGAGGGAACGGTAAGTATCTGGTCTCCTGGATCGGATTTGTGCCGGCTGAAGACCCGCAGGTTGTCATTTACTGCGTCGTGGACGAACCGAATGTGCCGGATCAGGCGGATAACCGCTATCCGCAGTGGATTGCCAGGGACATTCTGAAGCAGATCCTGCCTTATCTCGGCATTTATCCGGATGAACCGACAAGCCCGGATAATGAATACCTTAAGATGGATTACAACAATCCCACGGGAGAGAAGATCATTACGAGCCCCATGGAGATGATCGAGACCGAGGGGACCGGGACGGAGACCACTCAGCAGAATGAAGAATCAGGAGAACCGGAGAGCTATATCGCTTCGATCGACGAGGACGGCAACCTCCTGAACGCAGACGGCCACTTCATCGACGCGGAAGGGTATCTCATCAATGACGATCTCGACTATGTCGACGAAAATGACAATGTCGTCGACCCGCAGTATAAGATCAGGGCCGGCGAGAAGTCAAAGGCTCCCGGGAGCGGGTCTTCGGCCGGAAGCAATGAAGAATACGGTGGAAATCTGGGGACTGCGAATACCGATATGGTGGCAGATACCAACGTGCCGGAGGTGCAGGGAGTCGAGAATGCCTCGGAGACGGCAGGCGGCAATACTCTGGAGGCGGACGGCTACACCAACGAGGAAGCAGGCATCTAGGACAGAAGGTTAGTCAGATATATACTTTATAGAGGTGAAACAGATGATAGACTATTCCATTATCATACCGGCGCTGATCGCGTTCGCCGTCAGTGTCATCCTGGGACCGTTCGTGATTCCGATGCTGAGGAATCTGAAAATGAGCAATACGGAGCGGAAAGAAGGCATGGAAACCCATCTTAAGAAAGCCGGCACTCCGACGATGGGCGGGATCATGATTCTTGCGGGTTTCACAGTCGCGTGCATCTTCTTTATTCCGCGCTTTCCGAAGCTGGGACCGGTGCTCTTTCTGACACTTGCGTTCGGTCTGATCGGGTTTATCGACGACTACCTGAAAGTCGTCAAACACAATTCGGACGGTCTGATCGCCTGGCAGAAGCTGATTCTGGAGTTTGGCGTGACGCTGGTTTTCTGCCTCTACATGCGGTTTGGAACTGGGATCCCGATGACGATCCGGATTCCGTTTGCCGGCGGCAGGATGGCGGATATCGGCTTTCTCGCGGTTCCTCTGCTTTTCTTTGCCGTGCTCGGGACCGTAAATGCCGTCAATTTCACGGATGGTATTGACGGACTTTCCAGTTCTGTTACCATCGTGGTCTCGCTGTTTTTTGTGGTTGTGTCCCAAACTCTCGAATCCGGGACGGGACCGGCAGCGGGTGCGCTGATCGGCGCGCTTATGGGCTTCCTGGTTTATAACGCCTATCCCGCGAAAGTGTTTATGGGCGATATGGGTTCTCTGGCTCTCGGAGGATTTGTTGCGGGCATGGCCTATATGCTGCAGATGCCGCTGTTTATTCTCCTTTTCGGAATCGTCTATCTGTGCGAGATTCTGTCGGTCATGATCCAGGTGACTTACTTCAAGGCCACGCATGGAAAACGGGTCTTTAAGATGACCCCGATTCATCACCATTTTGAAAAATGCGGGTGGTCGGAAACGAGAATCGTCGCCGTGTTCTCCGTTGTCGCGGCGATAGGTTCTCTGATTGCCCTTCTTGCAGTTTAAAGATATTTATTTTGGAGGAACAGATATTCATGGAATTCCAGGGAAAATGCGTGCTGGTCTACGGCGCGGGGAGAAGCGGCATAGGTTCCGCGGACCTTTTGTCCGAGCTTGACGGAAGACCGGTTCTTTATGATGAAAACAAAGATCTGAACGTAGAGGAGCTTCGGGGCAGACTTAAAAAGCCGGAGCGCGTCCGGATCGTCTGCGGGGAACTTGCCGAGGATTTATGCCGGGAGCTGGACCTTGTGGTTCTGTCGCCGGGTGTGCCGACGGATCTGCCTCAGATCAAAGTCCTCAAGGAAAGAGGCATTCCCGTGATCGGAGAGGTGGAACTCGCTTATAGAGCTGGACGGGGACGGGTCCTTGCGATTACGGGGACCAACGGCAAGACGACCACGACTTCTCTGGTCGGGGCGATCATGGAAGCGGCGTGTCCGGAAGTGTTCGTAGTGGGCAATATCGGGAACGCTTATACGGGCGCGGCTCTTGAGACGACGGAGAATTCCACGGTCGTGGCGGAGATCTCGAGCTTCCAGCTTGAGACGATAGAGCGTTTTCACCCTGCTGTTTCCGCCATTCTCAACATAACGGAGGACCACCTGAACCGTCACCACACGATGGAGGAATATATACGGGTCAAGGAACAGATCACATTGAACCAGACGAAGGAGGATGTCTGCGTCCTCAATTACGAGGATCCCGTTCTCCGCGCCTTCGGGGAAACGAACTGCCCGGCATCCGTGTTCTTTTTCTCTTCGGAACGCGAACTGGAAGAGGGAATCTTTCTTCGCGGCAGCCGCATCATCCTGAGGAGGGACGGTATTGAGACGGAGGTCCTTGACACCGACCGCCTGATGCTGATCGGCACGCACAATCACGAAAATGTCATGGCCGCCATTGCGATGACACTGACAGCGGGAGTGACGCTTGAGACTGTGGTGAAAGTGACGGAAGCCTTCCGCCCGGTTGCCCACCGCATTGAATATGTGGATGAGAAAAACGGCGTGATCTGGTACAATGACTCGAAGGGCACAAATCCGGATGCGGCCATCAAAGGCATTCTGGCCATGAAGCGTCCCACCTTCCTGATCGCCGGAGGATATGACAAGGGATCGGATTACACGGAGTGGATCCGCTCCTTCGGAGGAAGGGTGAAGAAGCTTGTGCTTGAGGGGAAGACCCGCTGGGACATCCGCGATGCCGCTATTGGCTGCGGCTTCCCGGAGGAGGATATAGTTGTGTTCGAAACCATGCGTGAGGCGATGGATTTCTGCAGGGACCACGCGGAAGCGGGAGACGCCGTGCTTCTGTCGCCGGCATGCGCATCCTGGGGGGAATTCCCCAATTACGAAGTAAGAGGAGACGTCTTTAAGGAGTATGTCCAGAAGGAGATCTAGAGCGGCGAGACGACGGCTCATGAAGCTGGTCTTTATACTGGTGCTGATTCTGGCACTTGCGGCAGCGTTTTTTGTGATCTTCCGGCTCAGGACAGTTCTGGTCCGCGGCAATCTCCACAATGCACCGGAAGAGGTCACTGCGCTCCTTCTTGAAAGGCCGATTGCGGAAAATACGATTCTTGCAAAGCTCTTTAACACCAACCGAACAATAGAGGATCCGGGGTTTATCGATTCGATCGACGTCGAGATACTCGGGAGGGACAAGGTCCGCGTGATCGTCACGGAGCGGACTTTTGTCGGATGCATTCCGGCTGGGGCTTACTGGTGGTATTTTGATTCGTCAGGAAAGGTCCTTGCACAGGAGACGGACCGGACCGAAGGGGAGAACGTCCCTGTGGTGGAAGGCCTGGACATAAGAAATGACCCGGCGCTGGGATCCTATCTGACCGTGATGAATACCAAGGTGTTTTCGATGCTGGCGATGCTCCGCGGCAGAATCGACATGAATCCGGAAATGATGCCGGACAAGGTGGTCTTCGAAGAGGACGGATCCATGTCGCTCTATTACGGGCCGGTGGTCGTCCTGATGGGGACCGGAGAGAAGCTGGAGCTGAGACTGAAAGAGCTCGCGGGAGTGATCGGAGAGCTGAAAAACGGACAATATAAAGGCACTCTGCACCTTGAGACCTATGACGGATCGCAGTCGGGCCTTATCTT
>CACZQS010000164.1 GCA_902783325.1 uncultured Lachnospiraceae bacterium | reverse complement strand
ATTTCTCTTGTCCCGGATACACGCAGGGAGCATAAGATCACTTTGGCAAACGAAGGTACGGTGAACGCCGTCTTCGAGAGAATTGCCAAAGCTTCTCCCGAAAAACAGATCCTGACCGCTGCGGACCGAACCCTCTCCTTTAAGGAGCTTGACAGTGAGGCGAACCGCCTGGGGCATGCCCTGATGAAAAGAGGGGTGGTCTCTTCGGACCGGGTTCTTCTTCTGATGCGCCGCACCAGTGCGCTTGTAGTCAGCGTATTCGGTGTGTTGAAGGCCGGTGCCGTGTTCATCACCATGGATCCGGATTATCCCAGGGAACGGATCGACCAGATCATCGAGGACAGCAAAGCTGCCCTTGTGATTACGGACATACAAAGCATCAAAGAGACGATGGAAAATGCCGTCTTTTACTCCGAGCTCATGAAGGAGCAGGATTCCTCGCGCCCGGATGTTTCCCTGACTCCGGAGAGTATGTGCTTTATTATCTACACTTCCGGTACAACAGGAAAGCCGAAGGGCGTGGTGCTTTCCCATAGAGGCATTACCAATTACGTGGCGGCAGATCCGAAGAATACGCCGATCTGGTATCTCAGCCAAAAGTGCAGTAAAATGCTGTGCCTTTCCAGCGTATCCTTTATCGTTTTCCTGCGGGAGATCTTCGGCACGATCTTAAACGGCATTCCGGTGGTACTGTGCAATGAAGAGCAGGCCGTAAATCCCATGGCCATTTCCGAGCTGATTGAGACGCACCGCATCGACGCCATGGGCTCCACACCGACACGGCTTCTGCAATATATGGATGTTCCGCAGTTTACGGATGCCCTGTCGGAGATCCGGCTGATGATCGTCGGCGGAGAGGGCTTCCCCGCGAGACTGTTCAGTAAACTGCGGAAGTATTCCGCCTGTGAGATTTACAATTCCTACGGGCCCACGGAGGTCACCATCGCTTCCCATCAGAAGCGCATGGATTCCGACCGGGTTTCCGCAGGCTTTCCTATGCTGAATGTCTGGGAACGCATCGCGGATCCGGACGGCAACGAGCTGCCGCCGTACGCTGCAGGAGAACTCTACGTGGGCGGGGCCGGTGTGGCCATCGGGTATTTCGGCGATGAGAAACTGACGGCTGAGCATTTCCCGGTGATTGACGGTGTCAGATACTGCAACACGGGAGATCTCGCTTACAAGGACGACCGGGGAGAGGTATTTGTCCTTGGAAGAAACGACGGGATGATTAAGCTCAGGGGCCTTCGCATTGAGCTTGAAGAAGTGGAGAACACCATCGGGAATTATCCGGGCATCGTCCATGCTCGGGTAGTGGTGCGCACCATAAACGGAACGGAACACCTCTGCGCCTTCTATACATGCAGGATAGGGGAGGACCCCGTCAAAGCCGAGCGAATCCGCAAGTTTGTGGCAAAGAAGCTTCCGCCCTATATGGTCCCGTCCTACTACACCTTCCTGCAGCAGTTCCCGCTCACCCCGAACGGAAAAGTGGCGGTGAAGGCCCTGAAAGAACTTGAAGTGGACACTTCGGAGCGGATAGCCTTTGAGGCTCCCGATACCAAAGAGGAAGAGCAGCTGTTTGACATCGTCGCCGGAGTCCTCGGTACGAATCAGTTCGGCGTGAAGGACGATCTGTTCGCGATGGGACTCACCTCCCTTACCATGATTTCCGTTATCTCCAAAATATACGAAACCTGGGGGCTTTCCCTGCTGGTAACGGACTTCATGGAACTCAAAAGCGTGGAAGATATTGCCGAGAAGATCACAGCGCTCCTTGAGGATCCGGACGCCGTCGATGAGAAGGAGGAACAGCGGGAAAACGCGATCAGAGAGTTTTATCCTCTGACGGAAAACCAGCTCGGTATCTATCTGGACTGCATGGCTCATCCGGAATCCATCGGGTATCATCTGCCCAATATACTCCGCCTGGATAAATCGGTGGATCCGGGGCGGTTGAAGAACGCCGTCGTACAGGCAATAGAAAACCATAAGTATCTCAAAGTGACTCTGGTATCCAAGGGCGGAGAGGTGCTGCAAAGACGTGATGACGCGCGGCATAT
>CACZQS010000163.1 GCA_902783325.1 uncultured Lachnospiraceae bacterium | reverse complement strand
TGTGATGATGCCTGTCTGTATACCTGATATCTGTTGGCGCAGCAGGAGGGGCTGAATGGAAAATAAGCCGAATGGATCAAATGGAAACCAGAACAAGAACAGACAATATCTGCTTCTGATCCTGGTCGGCGTGCTGGTCAGTATGCTCTGCATGAGTGCGTTCTCGGGGCTCCTGGGAGATACGGCATCCAAGAAGGTCACCTATGACAAGTTCATCAGCATGCTGGAAGCAGGCGAAGTGGAGTCCGTGGAGATTAAGGCCGATACCCTTGATATCACACCGAAGACGAAGAGCGGTGCCTCTTCGCTCTTCCACTATTATACGACGAGGACGGAGGATCTGACGGCTCTCACGGCCAGACTGGACGCGGCGAACGTGACATTTTCCGCGAAGGAGACCTCGATTGCCGCCGAACTGGCATCGACGGTGCTCAGCTTCGTCATTCCCTTCGTTCTCTTCATGCTGGTTCTCAACCTCATGATGGGACGCATGGGGAGAGGCGGCGGTATGATGGGCGTAGGCCGGAGCCGCGCCAAGTCCTATGTGCAGAAGAGCACGGGCATCACGTTCAAGGACGTGGCCGGTGAGGACGAGGCGAAGGAGTCCTTGCAGGAAGTCGTGGAATTCCTGCATGACCCGGGCCAGTATGTCGCGATCGGAGCGAAGCTGCCGAAAGGGGCGCTCCTCGTGGGCCCTCCCGGAACCGGCAAGACGCTGCTGGCGAAGGCCGTGGCGGGAGAGGCGGACGTGCCGTTCTTCTCGCTGTCGGGCTCGGAATTTGTCGAGATGTTCGTCGGCGTCGGCGCCAGCCGCGTGAGAGACCTCTTTGAGGAGGCCAAGAAGAGCTCTCCCTGCATCATCTTTATTGATGAAATTGACGCCATAGGCAAGACCAGGGACGGCGGCAAATACGGAGGCGGGAACGATGAGCGCGAGCAGACGCTCAACCAGCTCCTCGCGGAGATGGACGGATTTGACTCCTCCAAGGGACTGCTGATCCTGGCGGCCACCAACAGGCCTGAAGTGCTGGATCCCGCGCTCCTTCGGCCGGGACGCTTTGACCGGCGCATCATCGTCGACCGCCCGGATCTCAAAGGCCGCGTGGCAATCCTGAAGGTGCACGCGAAGGATGTCCTCATGGATGACACCGTGGATCTTGACGCGATCGCTCTTGCGACGGGCGGAGCCGTGGGCTCGGACCTCGCGAATATGATCAACGAGGCGGCCATTCTTGCGGTCAAGCACGGGAGAAAGACCGTCTGCCAGAAGGATTTGCTGGATGCCGTGGAAGTCGTATTGGTAGGAAAAGAGAAGAAGGACCGCATCCTCGGGAAGGAGGAGCGCCGCATTGTCTCCTATCATGAAGTCGGCCACGCACTGCTGACGGCGCTGCAGAAAAATGCGGAGCCGGTTCAGAAGATTACCATCATCCCGAGGACGATGGGAGCACTGGGCTATGTGCTGCAGGTCCCGGAGGAAGAGAAATTCCTGAATACGAAGAAGGAACTGGAAGCGAGGCTCGTCGTCTCGCTCGGCGGCCGCGCTGCCGAGGAGATCGTGTTTGACACGGTGACGACCGGGGCCGCGAATGATATCGAGCAGGCGACGGCGATCGCCCGCGCGATGATCACCCAGTACGGCATGTCGGAGAAATTCGGGCTCATGGGTCTTGCCACGCAGCAGAACCAGTACCTGGACGGCCGCGTCATGCTGAACTGCGGGGACCAGACGGCGACGGAGATCGACCATGAGGTCATGGAACTCCTGAAGAGATCCTATGAGGAGGCCCTTACTCTCCTCAAGGCGCACAGGACCACTCTCGACAGGATTGCGGAATACCTGATCGAGCAGGAGACCATTACCGGCAAGGAGTTTATGAAGATCTTCCGCGAGTGCGAGGGGATTCCGGAGAAAATACCGGAGGAAAAACCGGAGGAAATATCGGAAAAGACTGCTTCAGGAGCTCCCGGGGTGATTTCCGAAGAATCCGCGGAAAAGCCTTCAGCGGAGAATTTTGAAGAATCCGCGGAGAAGCTTTCAGCGGAGAATTCTGCAGAATCAGCGGAAAAGCCGTTAGCGGAGAGTTCTGCAGAATCAGTGGAAAAGCTTTCAGTGGAAAGTTCTGCAGAATCTGCAGGCACGGAAGGTGCGGTAGAAAAAGAAATATGAGCGCGGAGTTTGTGATTGAGGAAGAGCTGAAGAAGCTGCCGGGGAAGCCCGGCGTCTATATCATGCACAACGCCGCGGACGAGGTGATCTATGTGGGGAAGGCCGTATCCTTAAAGAACCGGGTACGGCAGTATTTCCAGAGCAGCAGGGGAAAGTCGCCCAAGATCGTGAAGATGGTCTCCCAGATCGACCGGTTCGAGTACATCGTGACGGATTCGGAGATGGAGGCGCTCGTCCTGGAATCCAATCTCATCAAGGAGCACCGCCCGAAGTACAACACGATGCTCAAAGACGACAAGAGCTATCCCTACATTCGGGTGACCTGTGAGGAACCTTATCCCCGCGTGATCTTGAGCAGGTCCATGAAAAAAGACAGCTCGAAGTATTACGGCCCTTATCCCACCGCGGGTGCCGTCCGTGATACGATAGAGCTTCTGCGGAAACTATACAGGATCCGGTCGTGCAGCAAGAAGCTGCCGGAGGCCGAAGGCAGGGAACGTCCCTGCCTTTATTATCATATCGGGCAGTGCGACGCGCCCTGCCAGGGCTGGATCACGCCGGAGGAGTACCGGACGCACATAGACCGCGCCATTTCTTTCCTGAACGGACAGGTAAAAGAGGAAATCGAAATTCTCAGGAAGAAAATGGAGCAGGCATCGGAGGATATGCTCTTTGAGGAAGCCGCGGCCTGCCGCGACCTGATCGAGAG
>CACZQS010000162.1 GCA_902783325.1 uncultured Lachnospiraceae bacterium | reverse complement strand
CTGACTTATTGTTCTCGGACCCGATTTTGTAATCTCGCTTCTTACGTCCTTCGGACATAAGAACCGAGAACAAAATCTGGCTCCTCTTAGTACACAGTTCTGACCTTATCAACCGCTTAAGGAAAGCGGTTTATAATCCTGCCCGGCAGGACACTGTTTTACCCTTCTATAGTACAATACACCTCTGCCGGCTCTGTATGTAATTTTGTTGCAATCCCCCGGTCTTTGGATTTATAATGGCAGCGAGTCCGGGCAGAAACACAAAAACACCATTGTTATAGTAAAAGTACGGAGATGACTGACATGTCCGATGATTACGATCTGAGCAATAATGAATCTTATGAGCCCCATCAGGCGTCCCTTACCGTCTTCAACGTCGGAAAGCAGAAATGCGCGTCCGGTTACGAATGGGGGCCCGGGATCCGCGACCACTACCTGATCCATTATATCAGCTCCGGCAAGGGAACCTATACCTGCGGGAGCCGCACGTATAAGCTCTGTGCCGGAGATCTCTTTCTGGTCCGGCCCGATACATTAGTCAGCTGCCGGGCGGATTCCCGCGATCCCTGGACCTACTCATGGGCAGGTTTTTCCGGAACCGACGCGGGAACCATCCTGGAGGCGACCGACTTCAGACGCGGGACCGCCATTCTGCGCTCCGTCCCTTACGGAGGGGAATTCTCGGAGCAGCTGGACCGCATCATCGATGCTTTCGGGAATTCTGTTGTCAGCAGCGTCCGCATGACCGGAGAGCTCTATCTCGCTCTGGCTGTCCTCGTATCTCATGCCGTCACTGCGCCCTCTTCCGCTCCCGATGACGCGGAGCACGTCCGAAGAGCCGCCGAATACATCGATTCACACTACTCCTATCCCATCTCCATCGAAGACATCGCCGCCTATGTCGGAGTAAGCCGCAGTACTTTGTTCAGGCAGTTCCGCCGCGTCCTGGGAGTGTCCCCGAAGGAATACCTGGACCAGTACCGCATCCGGCGCGCTGCCTGTCTGCTCCGTCACACCGGCCTCACGATCAGCTCCGTGAGCGTATCGGTCGGGTATGACAACGGCCTGTATTTCTCAAAAGTATTTAAAAAGGCGACGGGCATGAGCCCGTCGCGCTACCGCACCGAATAATATACGATTCACATTTTTTTTGACATGAACATCTTCGCATAAGGATCCTCTGCCGTCACAGTGCCGCCCTCACCGGCAATCTGTTCCAGGGCGGCTCTGATGAGCCGCTCAGGCAGTTCCGTTCCGATATATTCCTCTGCAACATACATCCTCTCTATGCAATACCTTCCCGGTTCTCGTTCCGGGAACGTGATCTCGCAGAGAATTCTTCCGTTCTCATCCTTGCTGTAAATGCTGTGAGGGAGTGTGATGAATGTCAGCTCATCCGCATGGCTCATGAGATATAATCCGCGCTCGCGTATCCGGTCTGGCCGCTGTATGTGACCTTATACCATCCGTTGATCTCACTGTGCACCTTCACACTTGCTCCCTTCGGGATCACGGTGATGATATTGGAAGAACTGGAGGTGGATCTGGAGGAACGCAGTCTCACGTTTGCGGTCGTTTTCTTGGTTGTTCCGCTTGAAGACTCACTGTCGCTGCTGCTGCCGTCGGACTTGAAATAACCGCCCTTCACATAGCCCTTATGCGAACCGTACTGGACATAGAACCAGTATCCGCTCGCTTCCTTTATGACCTTCACCTTCGAGCCCTTCGGGATCGTCAGAATGATATTGCTGCTCGTTATCTTCGCGGTAGAGCGCAGGCGCAGATTCACGGCAACGGTCTCCGTCACGGTGGAGGTCGATGTATTGGACTTAAAGTAACCGGACTTCACGTAGCCGGTCTTGGAATTGTACTTGACCTTGAACCAGCCGTCGATCTCCGAGAGAACCTGGACCTTCTTATTCGCCGGGATCACAAGAATCACGTTGCCGGACTTGATCTCCCTGGTCTTCCTCATATTCAGCGCGCAGGCCGTGGTCTGATAAACCTTGTTCGACGAAGAAGACTCGGATGTGAAGTAACCCGTGGCAACATATCCCTTCTTGCCGTCAGGCGCCTGTACATAAACCCAGTTTGAACTGGTTTCCCCGAGGACGGTTACTTCCGTTCCCTTCGCGAGGACGCGTATGATATTGTCCGGATCAATCTTGGCGCTGCTCCGGAAGTTGAGGTTGACCGCCAGCGTGCGTGTCGTGCCGCTTGAGTCATCATCATCGTCATCGTCATCATCGCTGCTGCTACTGCTGCTACTGCTGCTGTCAGTCGTCGTCAGGTAAGAGCTGGGTACGAACCCTTTCTTTCCGTTGTAATTAATATAGTACCA
Source organism: uncultured Lachnospiraceae bacterium (assembly GCA_902783325.1). Classification (GTDB taxonomy): domain Bacteria; phylum Bacillota; class Clostridia; order Lachnospirales; family Lachnospiraceae; genus Chordicoccus. Next base: position 7,851 of record CACZQS010000162.1, on the reverse strand, counting down.
GTCCGGATAATTGGAGGACCGGCCGACCAGCTCGACCGTCGCCCCTTTCGGTACAGTCGTTATAATCGTGGCCTTGTCGGTAGAATTGGCTTTTGACCGCAGATTGACAGCCGCCGTCGTCTTGCGGTAAAGGGCTGCATGAACCGTCATCGAAGACATCGCCATCGCCGCAATGCAGAACAGGATCAGAAGAACCCCTCTGACAGTACGTTTTTTCATCATTTTTACTCCTTTTCTTTTTGACATCCGGAATTCTTCCGGATAATAATTACTTTGGGTATACCTGTAAAAATTATACCATAAAACAGGCTTTGTGTGATGCAGACTTGGGCTGCGTCTTTCATTCAGTCCTTTGCGGCGCCGATAATCTCAAGAACCCTGATCAGGACGTTCACGATGTCGATATACAGGTCCGCCGCTGCGTCGATCGCATTATTCGCGGTTTTCGGGAACTGCTGTGCCCTTGCCCAGTCAAAGCCGATGAACCCTGCAAAAAGCAGTATGACTCCGTAGTCAATCAGTTCCAGCGCCCCGGGAAAAATAAATGAGCACAGAAGCTCTAAGACAATTGCGGCAATAAGTCCGATAAACAGACCGCGTCCCAGGCTGAGGAAAAACTGCTCGAAGAAGGTAGCTAAAACAGTCATGACGATCGCGACAGTGGCTGTGATTCCGAACGCCATATAGACGGAAGAGAGCTCGTATGCATTGAAGATAAATGTCAGAATCAGCCCCATGCCGACAGCCATGACGACAAACCCCACACCGCTGACAAAGGCGCTTGTGGACTTATGTACGACAAACATACCGCCCAGGCTCATGATAAAATAGGCAATAATGACCGCGACGAGCGGAATCGACAGAATCTGTTTTGTGAAGAAATACGCCATCACAAAATTAATCGCAAACCCGGCTGCAATTGTCAGCCCGATAATGAGGTTATAGGCTCTCGAGCTGATCAGATTCGTGTCGTCCTCAAAAAGGCGCTTCGCATTATAAGTTTCACGAATGCTCTTTTTTTCTTTAGCGGGTTCAAATCCGCTGTCCATGTTTTCATCCCTCCTTAATAATTAGTATCAGTAAAAGAAACCCTTCATAAACGGAAAAATATTATAGCATACTTTTTATCTGCGGTCAAAATACTCTGTTATTGGGGATGTGACACAAGTGTGATTGTCCCGGTGCTATTGTTCTTGGTATAAAAAGGACTCCTTTTGGATTTGTTTGGGCATAAAGGAGTTCGAAAAAATAATAGGAAAAGGAGATCTGAAAGATGGCAGGTTTTGAAAAGCTAAGCGACAACGCACTTGACAGAGTAATCGGCGGAATAAAGGCTTATGTCGATACAGGCACGGGCAGCAATGCGGTAGTTCGCAGCGGCCCCGGCAAGGCTTATTCCTCAGTTGACTCTCTCTCGAACGGCACGATGGTCCGCACCACAGGTGAAAATGTCGAGAATTTTGAGGACGGCAGGACCTGGTATGAAATCTATGAACCGATTCACGGCTGGATCGCCGGCTCCCTGATCGGATTATAATTCGGATTATTATGCAGAGGCGGAAAACGAATGATCGTTTTCCGCCTTTTTTTGTCCCATCAAAAACCATGGCGGCTGCTGTTCACAGCCCCTCCGCAGTCTTGACGTTATTTCCTTTGTCGTGATACGTTAGTGAGTGAAAACCAGGCTTAAGCAAAGAGGATATCCGCATGCAGTTAATCGACAGCTTCCCGACACATAAAATCAAAGACCTCGAATACCGGTCAGGCCATGTCTTTCCTTACGGGGCATCCCTCGTCGACGGAGGGGTGAATTTCAGCATCTTTTCCAAAGAAGCGACCAGCTGCTCGCTGCTGCTCTTCCATCACGGCGCAAAAAAACCGTTTGTGGAGATCCCCTTCCCGGATGAATTCCGGATCGGGAATGTCTACACCATGCTGGTTTACGGCATCAATATTGAGACTACGGAATACGGATATCGCTTCGACGGTCCTTATTGTCCGGAGAAAGGGCTTCTCTACGACAGGACAAAGATTCTTCTGGATCCCTATGCCAGGTCCATCACGGGGCGGAGCGTCTGGGGAAGAAAGCCGGATCCCTCCGACCCGTTTCCGCACAGGGGACAGATCATCATGGTCGATTTCGACTGGGAGGGCGACAAGCCTCTGGAGACGCCGCTCTCCGATCTCGTGATCTATGAGATGCACGTCCGCTCCTATACGAAGCACAAGAGCTCCGGCGTCAAGTATCCGGGCACATACGCCGGCCTGATCGGGAAAATTCCCTACCTCAAGGAACTGGGAGTGAACTGCATCGAGCTGATGCCGATCTTCGAGTTCGACGAATTCGAGTTTTCCCGCGAGATAAACGGACGGCGCCTGTATAATTACTGGGGCTACTCTACGGTCGGCTTCTTTGCCCCGAAAGCAGGTTATGCGGCTTCCGCGCGCTTCGGCATGGAGGCGGACGAGCTGAAAAATATGGTCCGTCATCTTCATCAGAACGGAATTGAGGTCATCCTGGACGTCGTGTTCAATCACACGGCGGAAGGAAATGAGTCCGGTCCTTATATCTCCTACCGCGGAATCGACAACCGGACCTATTATCTTCTGAACGACGAGGGGAAATACTGCAATTTCAGCGGATGCGGCAATACCATGAACTGCAACAACGCGGTTGTCCGAAACAGTATCCTGGACTGTCTGCGCTACTGGGTCTATGCCTATCACATCGACGGATTCCGCTTCGATCTTGCATCCATCCTTTCAAGAGACCAGGACGGCAATGCGATGATCTCTCCGCCGCTTCTTGAAACGATCGCCCATGACCCGGTTCTGGGAAAATGCAAGCTGATCGCCGAAGCATGGGACGCGGGCGGACTGTACCAGGTCGGAAGCTTTCCCTCCTGGAACCGCTGGTCGGAATGGAACGGCAAATACAGGGACTGCCTCCGCATCTTTTTGAAGGGCGGTGCGGAAGCGGCGCCGGAATTGTACAGGAGAATCCGCGGTTCCTCTGATCTCTACGCTGAGAGGGGCTCCGACGCTTCGATCAATTTCATAACCTGCCATGACGGCTTCACCCTGTACGACCTCGTATCCTATAACGAGAAGCACAACCTGGACAACGGCGAGAACAACGCGGACGGCGCGGACCGCAACGACAGCTGGAACTGCGGAGCGGAAGGGGAAACTGAGGACAAGGAAATCATGGCCCTCCGGGCAAGACAGATGCGGAATGCACTTACGATCCTCATGACCAGCCGCGGCGTGCCTATGCTCCTTTCAGGGGATGAATTCGCAAATACCCAGTACGGCAACAACAATGCATACTGTCAGGACAATGACATTTCCTATCTGAACTGGAAGAATCTGGAGAAATGGCAGGACCTCAACACTTATGTGCGGAATCTGATCGCGCTCAGAAAAGCGCATCCGGTCCTGCGCAGCTCCTCCTACGAATTCGGGCACAACGACACAGGGTATCCCGAGCTTTCTTTCCACGGCACAAGCCCGTGGTGCCTGAACGAGGACGAGCCGAATCTCACCTTTGCTTATCTGTACGCGGAAGGCACCCAAAAATACTGCACGGAGAAAACCACGTTTCTCTATGTCGCGGTAAACGCCCACTGGGAGCCCCATGTCTTCGGTCTTCCGATCATACCTGAGGGCATGAAATGGCACCTTTCCTGTGATTCCGCGCAGGGGATCAGTTACGCCCCGGGCGAAGAAAAGCTTCTTGATGCTGTTGACAGCTATTCGCTTCCGGCGAGATCAAGCGCCGTCCTTCTTGCCCGGTCATGCTGAAGGCCGCAGCCGGGCAGGCAGGCCTTTTAAGCCGTCTTTCAGCCTCGGCCATAGCGCTCCACAGCCCACTCGGCCGCCAGCTTCTCGGGGCGGATCACATCATCCGCTCCGTTGCGAAGAAGCAGCCTCTCCTGAATCTCCCTGTTCGCGCGTGCCACGATCTTTTTTGCGCCCAATTGGCTGAGCAGAGCCGTGGTGATGACGGAACTCTCAAAATCGTCTCCGATCGCCACGAAACAGACATCATAGTTATTGACGCCGAGGCTCTTCAGGAACTCCTCATTTGTGCTGTCCCCGATCTCGGAATCCGTCACATAGGACTGGATTCCGTTGATCCTGTCCTCATTGCGGTCCACCGCCATGACATCGTGTCCGAGTTCCTGCATTTCCTTTGCAATCAGGGCGCCCAGATGGTTGACGCCGATCAGTAAAATGGATTTCATGTCTTTTTGCTCCTTTTCATCCGACATTTATCTTATCAACAGGACGCCGTGATACTTCAGCTGTCTTCACGGAACCGGCTATCGCGGCATACATCAGCGTCAGGCCTCCTGCCCTCCCGAAGAACATCAGAAAGATCAGGATAAGATGCGAGAAAAGCCCCAGTGACGGCGTGATCCCTAATGTAAGGCCGACAGTGCCGATGGCGGAGGCCGTTTCAAACAGGCATTCTTTCATCGGAAGGCCTTCCACTATGCTGATCAGTATGCCCGCGGCAAGAAACAGGAAGAAATAGATAATAAGAAGCGCGGCGGCGCATTTCACGACGCTGTCCTCAATTCTCTTCCCGAACATCTCTGTATTCTTCTTTCTCTTGAATACGGACAGCGCGTTTGCGAAGAGCACGGTCAGGGTTGTCGTCTTCATTCCTCCTGCGGTCGATCCGGGCGATCCGCCTACTATCATCAGCATGATCATCAGAGAAATGCCGGCGCCTGTCATCTTCGTGAGGTCGGCCGTGTTGAAGCCGGCCGTCCTCGGCGTGACGGACTGGAACAGTGCCAGAAGCGTTCTATCCCCCATGGAAGCATCCGTATACTCCGCAAAGAAATACAGGACAAACGGAATGATGATCAGCACCGCCGTCGTCGCAAGCACCACCTTGCTCTGCATCCTGTATCTCTTAAAATGGAATTTATTCGTGATAAAGTCGTTCCATGTCAGGAATCCGATTCCGCCCAGAACAATCAGCAGGCAGATCGGAATGACCACAGCTGCATTTGTGCTGTAGGCTGTCAGAGAGGAAAACTTTCCGCTGTAAGATCCCATGAGGTCAAAGCCTGCATTGCAGAACGCGGAAACCGAATGGAACATTGACATCCAGATTCCTCCCACCCCGTAATCCCGGATAAAGACCGGCATCAGAACAAAAGTGCCGATCAGCTCAACAATAATGACGATCCGCAAAATGAAACGCATCATTTTCACCATGCCGCCGACCTGAAACGCGGAAAGGCTGTCTTCCAGAAGATCCCTCTCATGCAGAGACAGTTTCTTTCCCATTGCCGCCTCAATCGCTGCGGCAACCGTCACAACGCCGAGACCTCCGATCTGGATCAGTATCAGGATCACTGCCTGACCGAAGGGCGACCAGTAGGTGGCCGTGTCCTCGATGATAAGGCCGGTCACACACACCGCCGAGGTGGCGGTAAACAGCGCGCATTCCAGGGAAGTGCCCTCCCCGCTCCATGAGGCCCCGGGAACCATCAGCAGCAAGGTTCCGATCATGATGACTCCCGCAAATCCCATGATGATGATCTGAAAGTTCGAAAACTTCCTCTTAAGTCGTCCAAGTACCTTCATATTCCGGTTTACCCTTTGCAAATAATAAGAGATTATAACCCATCTGAGCAGATCTGTGAATAACAGCCGGAAAAACAGCGCAGAGTTACTATTCACAGCCCCTCCGCTTTCGTGCCACAGACCATCCATCCGTGAATAGTAACATTGTAGATACACGTTGACGGGGTGGTTTATCGGTTGTACAGTAAAAATGTGACATCCGGATTCAGCATGAAAGGTCAGGCATAAAAATGAAGAAGCCACTACGTACAACACAAAAAAACCTGCTCCATCCGGACAAAGAAGGGCTCCTTTATGCTTTCCGCGGCGGGTTCGGCCTTGAAAAGGAAAGCCTGCGCATCATGAAGGAAGACGGAACGATATCGAAGAGGGACCACCCGTTCGGGAATCACCCGCTGTTTTCAAGGGATTTTGCGGAGAGTCAGCTGGAGATCATCACGCCGGTCACCGGCAGCGCCGCGGAGCTCCACGCCGTCATCCTGGAGATGACCGATGAAGCCCTGCAAAGGCTCGACGCTCTGGGCGAGACACTCCACCCCTCTTCCAATCCCCCTGCCTATGATCCCGACGGGATTCGCATCGCGCATTTTACCGGTCCTGACAGCGGCAAAGAGGAATACAGAAGATACCTGCTGGCAAATTACGGTCTTTCAAGGATGCTGCTGTCCGGTATCCATTTCAATTATTCTTATGACGATTCCTATCCGCATTTCCTTGGAACGACGCCGGATAAACTGTACCTGAAGGCTGCCGTCTGGGCGTACAGATATTCCTGGCTGATTGTATATCTGACGGGCGCCAGCCCGGAGACACGCCGCGACGGGGCGAAGCCCCGCTATGCGTCGGTGAGATGCGGGGAAGAGGGCTACTGGAATTCCTTCCTTCCCGTGCTGGACTTTTCGGACGTCTCCGCCTATTACGAGAGCATAGACCGCTATGTCCGGGACGGCAGCCTCTACTCCGCTTCCGAGCTCTATCTTCCGGTCCGCCTGAAGGCCCGCCCGGACAGCGCGTCGGAAAGCCATGCCGGCCGCATTGACCACATCGAGCTCCGTATGCTTGATCTCAATCCGTTTGAAAAAGCCGGGATCGCACTGAAGGATCTGGAGTTTCTTCATCTGTTCCTCATCTGGTGTTCCCTTCTGCCGGATCATCTTCCGGACAGCATGGAGCAGGAAGACGCCATTTACAATATGAAACAGGCAGCCCTCTTCGACGACAGCCGCGTCTTTATCAGGGAGGGCGCCGAAGAAGTGCCGATCCGGGAGGCGGCCTTAAGCGTTCTCACTGAGATCGAAGATGTCTTTAAAGCTCTCGGGCGAAGCGACGTGCTTCCCGTCACCGCGTTCCAGCAGGAGAAGCTTCTTTCGGACGGCGGGCGCTATGCACATAAAGTGTACACATCTGTGGACTTATCGGCAGATTTGAGTGATAATACGAATGAGGCAAACACAGAGACGAAAGGGGAAATCGTATGCCGATCCGCACGGGAATTGTTGTGATAGGTGCTGTCTTCGTCGATATCAAAGGCTATCCGAACGGCCAGTATATTGCGGCCGGAAGGAACGCGGGGCGGGTGATCCAGGTACACGGCGGCGTGAGCCGGAATGTGGTGGAGGACATCGCCAATGTGGAGCTGCAGCCGACCTACATCAGCGTGGTGGATGACAGCGGCATCGGTACGGACGTCCTCGAGCGGCTGAAGCGGCACAAGGTCAACACAAACTACATCCGCCGGACGGAGGACGGACTCGGCACCTGGCTGGCTGTCTTTGATCACAAAGGGGATGTCGTGGGTTCAATCTCCAAGCGTCCGGATCTTGGCGCCGTCCTCGACATTCTTAAGAAACACGGAGATGAGATCTTCGCCGGCGCGGACAGCATCATCGTGGAGATCGACATGGAGCCGTTCATCCTGAAGAAAGTGTTCTCTCTCGCGGATAAGCACGGCAAAGAGATCTACGCCGTCGTGTCCAACATGTCGATCGCCATGGAAAGAAGGGATCTTCTCAAAAGAACTGCCTGCGTAGTCTGCAACGAGCAGGAGGCAGAGCTTCTGTTTACCGAAAAGTACGAGGGGATCGAGCCGGAAAAGCTTGCCCTGATGATCAGGGACCGGATCAGTCAGGCCCGGATCCGGCGCATGATCGTCACTTTGGGAGACAGGGGATCTGTCTACGCCGAACAGGGAGGTGAGTGCGGATACTGTCCTCCCCAGGAGACGAACGTACTGGATACGACCGG
>CACZQS010000161.1 GCA_902783325.1 uncultured Lachnospiraceae bacterium | reverse complement strand
CCGGGCAGATGCGCGGCCATGCCCGCACCCGCTATGATCACCTTGATGCCCCGGTCCTTCGCGCCTTTTGCGTATTCAAAGAAGAGGTCTGCTTCCCGATGGGCGGAGATGATGCGCATCTCATAGTCGATTCCGAATTCCTCCAGCATGTCCGCGGCCTTCTGCATGACCGGAAGGTCGGAGTCGGAACCCATCACAATACTTACCGTCGCCATATTGTATTCCTTTCCGTATCTTTTTCTGTATTCTCTTCTATATTACTTTTTTAGATATATAGTTATTGAGCAATTGTATTGCATCAGCTGAGGTGGATCCGGTCTCAGATTCTGCCTATGCCGGCGAGAAAGAGCGTCAGCCATCCCACCATCACGATCCCGCTGAAGATGGCGCCGATCACGGAATACTTCGGCGAGACATTCTCCTCGCTGAAGGACTTCATCCCGACGTGAAATGCATAGACTGCCAGAAGCATCGCCCCGATCGAGACTGCTCCCACGTAAGGTCCGGCCTCACCCTTAAAGACAAATGACACGATCACCGAGACCACGAAGCAAAGAGCCGAAACCAGCGCAATGCGGAGGGACAGCTTCCCTCCCTTCGAATCCTTCTCTTCGATAAATCTGTATTTTCGTTTATCTGCCATGCCGCCTCCTGAACGCTATGAACAGCTCGTCCATCAGAATAAAAAGCAGATATCCCAGCGCCGTCCCGAGCGTATTGAGCAGTATATCGTCCACGTCGAAGCTTCCCGCCTTCGTGAAGAGCTGCAGCAGCTCCACGCCGAGGCTGAAGAGGAAGCCCATGAGCAGGACGCGGATAAAGCTGTGAAATGTCCTCGTCATAACCGGAAGGAAAAAGCCGAAGGGAATAAATCCGACGACATTTCCTACCAGGTTGAGAAACGGCTTCAGACTCCTGCCTCCGCGCAGCATGCCGATATAGCGGCGGATTTCCCGGAACGGGACAAGATTGACGCCGGCCGCAAAATGCGTGCCCGGCCCGTGCTCATACCAGTCCGCAAAGAACAGGAAATAGACCAGTACCCCCATATAAAGGATAAAGCACACGAGCCCCGCTTTCCGCACCCGTCTTTTGCGCAGGCTCTCCGTATAGGGTACTGCTGTCTTACTTCGCGCCGAACTCATCGTAATAGCTGTCAATCCTCTGCTTCATATCGTCGTCTATGACGACCCTTCCCTTATATTCCCTGTTGTACAGGACTTCTATGACATCCGCCATCGTCACGATCGCGGTCGTCTTAATCCCGTATGTCTCCTCGATTTCGCTGAGAGCGCTTTTCTCCGTATTTCTTCCTCTCTCCATCCGGTCGACCGAAACGACGAGTCCCAGAACGCGGACGTCTCCCTGCGCGCGGATAATCGGAAGTGTCTCCTCGATGGAAGTGCCGGCCGTCGTGACATCCTCGATCATGACGACGCGGTCGTTGTCGCCCATCTTTCCGCCAAGGAGTATGCCCTTGTCACCGTGGTCCTTGATCTCCTTGCGGTTGGAGGAATAGCGGACCTCGGCGCCGTATTCCGCATTGAGAGCAATAGCGGCTGCCACGGACAGCGGAATTCCTTTATAGGCGGGACCGAACAGGACGTCAAAGTCCGTGCCGTAGGCTTCCTTGATCGCCTTCGCGTAATAGGTCCCGAGCCTCATCAGCTGAGAGCCGGTCTGATAATTGCCCGCATTGATGAAAAATGGCGTCCTGCGCCCGCTCTTGGTAACAAAATCACCGAAGCGCAGCACCTCGCAGTCTACCATAAAATGAACAAATTCTTCCTTATATGCCTGCATGGTTTTATCTCCTTCCTGATAAGGCTCGTTTTTCCCACACGATTCTTTATGTCCTTAAGTCCTTTTATCTTCCTTTAACTCTTCCGGTCAGCTCCGTCACCTTTGAGATGCCGTGCCTCGCGCAGTAATCCCGGATGCCTTCAGCAATCTCAAGTGTCACATAGGGATTGATGAAATTCGCCATGCCGACGCTGACAGCGCTCGCGCCCGCCAGCAGGAACTCCACCGCGTCCTCCGCGGAAGAGATGCCTCCCATCCCGATCACGGGAACGGAGACTGCGCCGGACACCTCATAGACCATCCGGACGGCGACGGGTTTTATGGCGGGGCCGGACAGGCCCCCCGTCCGGTTTGCCAGCACAAAGGTCTGCTTCTCGATATCGATCTTCATCCCCGTCAGAGTATTGATCAGGGAAACCGCATCGGCTCCGCCGGCCTCGCAGGCGCGGGCGATCTCGCGGATGTCGGTGACGTTCGGGGTCAGTTTCATGATGACTCCCTGGGAAGCTCTCTCCTTGCAGCCGCGCGTCACTTCCTCCACAGTCTTCGGGTCCGTGCCCAGAGAAAGGCCTCCCGCCTTCACATTCGGACAGGATATATTGATCTCAAGGAGATCGATTCCCTCCACACCGTTCAGTTTTTCAACCACCCGGTAGTAATCCGAGGGTTCATGACCGCACACATTCACGATCACTCCGCAGCCGGCATTTTTAAGGAAAGGAAGATCTCTTTCCAGGAAGACATCCACTCCGGGATTCTCAAGTCCGATCGCATTCAGCATGCCGCTCGCGGTCTCTGCGACCCGCGGTGTCCTGTTTCCCTCCCAGGGAACGGCGGCGATGCCTTTCGTCGTGATGGCCCCGAGCTTTCCAAGGTCAAGAAACTCCGCGTACTCGCGGCCGCAGCCGAAAGTGCCGCTGGCCGTAATTACGGGATTCTTAAGTCTGACGCCGGCGATCACTACCTCCGTATTGATCTCTTCTTTTTTAAGGACCGCTCTTTTTGCCGGATCCGTCTCCTGCTTCTTTCGCTCCGTCATGAAAGATCCACCTCCTCCGCGGCAAATACAGGTCCTTCCGTGCAGACGCGCGCGTTATGGACATGGGAATGCGCGTCCTCCGCCGTCGTAGTGCACACGCAGCCGAGGCACACTCCCACTCCGCAGGCCATGCGCTCTTCCATAGATACATATGCGCGGATGCCGTGCTCAGCGGCGTACTCCTTGACGGCCCGGAGCATGACGCGCGGCCCGCAGGCAAAGATCAGGTCCGCCTTGCGTCCGTCCGCTCTCACCGCATCCAGCACCGTGCCGTGCACACCCATCGATCCGTCATCCGTCGAGACAAGGACATCGCAAAGCGCCTCAAGCTCTTCCAGCAGATATGTACTGTCTGACCGGTAGCCGGCCGCTGCCGTCACATCGGCGCTTCCTTTCAGAGCCTTGGCACAAAAAAGGAGCGGAGGAATTCCTATGCCTCCTCCGATGAGAAGCACGCGCTTCCCCCTCGCTTCTTCCAGAGGGAAGCCGTGTCCGAGCGGTCCCATGACCTCCACCTCATCCCCTCTTATAAGCTGTGAAAACTCCTTTGTTCCCTTTCCCGCCACCCGGTATACCAGCCATATGGTCCCGGCGGCCGCATCGGCCGCGCAGACGGAAATGGGCCTTGGAAGCAGCTTTTCTTTCCCGTGCGGAAATAAGGAGACGAACTGTCCCGCAGATACGTCTCCTGCAAATGTCACGGAGAGCACCAGGGAGCATATATCCCCGGAAATCCGCTCCTGACTGATCACGCGCGCCGTCTCTTTTCTCTTCATTCGCGCTTACCTGCCCAAAGCTTCCGAAATATCTTTTCTCATCGCCAGAACGGCGGCCTGGGCCGCGTCCGCGTAGCCAGCTTCTCCGTAGGAAGCATAAGCTTCCTGCTGCCAGGCCGCAATAATTCCTCTGGAGGAATTCACGACAGCCCCGAGACCGTCCCGGTCAAAGAAATGCACCAGGTCCGCTCCTTTCCCGCCCTGGGCGCCGTAGCCCGGCACGAGGATAAAGCTTTTGGGCATCACGGTCCTCAGGATCCTTCCCTGCTCGGGATAAGTGGCCCCGACGACGGCTCCCACGTTGGACCAGCCGCACGGATCCATCGATTCTTCTCCCCACTCTCTCACCTTCTCTCCGACGATTTCATAGAGAGGCTTCCCGTCGACGAGGCGGTCCTGGAACTCGCCGCTGGACGGATTGGAGGTCTTGACCAGGACAAAGATTCCTTTGTTGTGGGAATTGCAGACCTCGATAAAGGGCTTCACTCCGTCGCTTCCGAGATAGGGATTCACGGTCGCGAAGTCCTCCCCGAACGGGGCATAGGTCTCCGATCCGACGTCCACGGTCCCCAGGTGCGAAGCCGCATAGGACATGGATGTCGATCCGATGTCTCCGCGCTTGATATCCCCGATCACGACAAGTCCTTTCTTCCGGCTGTACTCCACAGTCCTCACAAAGGCCTGAAGTCCGGGGATTCCGAACTGCTCATACATCGCGATCTGCGGCTTCACGGCGGGGACATACTCCGCCACCGCGTTTATGATTCCCTTGTTGAACTGGAAGATCGCTTCCGCCGCGCCTTCGAGGGTCTCACCGTGTTCCCGGAAAGCCTTCTTCAGGATTGAGGGCGGGATGAATTTGAGCTGCGGGTCGAGCCCGACCACGATGGGGGCTCCTGTTCTCTGGATTTTTTCGATCAGTTTTCCAATCATAGTTCCTGCTCCCTTCTATGGTCTGTCACGGGCGGATCCGATAGACGATCTGTCCGCCCGAGATGGTATACACGGCAGCGCCGTATACTTCTCTTCCGGCAAATGGCGTGTTCCGGCCCCTGGACACAAACTGCCGCGGGTCGATGCGCCAGGGATATTCAAAATCAAATACGGCGATATCGGCAGGCATGCCCTCCTTAAGAGAGCCCCCGGGAACACCCAGGATGCGGGCCGGATTCCGGCTCATCTTCTCCGCCATCTGCATGAGCGTGAGGACTCCGCCTTTGACAAGCTCCGTATAGGTGAGGGCCGCGCTCGTCTCCAGCCCGACAATCCCGAAGGGAGAGCGCCTGAAACCCTGGGACTTTTCCTCCTCGGAGTGCGGGGCGTGATCCGTGCTGATGCACTCGATGGTGCCGTTTGCAAGGCCTTCCTTAAGCGCCTCCACATCCGCGGAGGTTCTTAAGGGCGGATTCATCTTGTAGTTCGCGTCATCCCCGGGTATGTCATCCGAAGTGAGCACAAAATGATGCGGACACACTTCCGCGCTCACCCGGGCTCCGCTCTCCTTCCCCAAGGAAACAATCTTCACGGAATTTGCCGTCGAGCAGTGACAAAGGTGAAGTCGGACACCCGTCTCCATCGCAAGGAGGACGTCCCTCGCCGCGATGATGTCTTCCGTACTTGACGGAATCCCGGGCAGATGAAGGCGGGCGGCTGCATCGTCGTCATTCATCACCCCGCCGCGGGCCAGATCGGAATCCTCGCAGTGATCGCAGATCAGTCCGTCGACTCTTGCAATCCGCTGCATCGCCTCCCGCATGAGAAACGGATTCATCACGGACTTGCCGTCCTCGGACCAGGCCCTGATCCCGGACGAGGCGAGTCCTTCTATATCCACCAGCTCCGCGCCCTGCATCATGCAGGTAATGGCTGACGCCTGATAGACATGGATGCGCGACATCGCTTTCGCTTTGTTGCGGACATAGTCGATCCGCGCGATGCTGTCCATGGGCGGAACCGTATTGGGCATGGCAAGCAGCGTCGTCACGCCGCCCCTGGCCGCCGCCTCCGTCCCCGAGATGAGATCCTCTTTGTGGGTCTGGCCAGGATCCCTGAGATGGACATGCAGGTCCACAAGGCCGGGGAATACGGTGAGCCCCGAAGCATCGAGGACCGTGTCCGCCTCCTTCGTGATTCCCGCGGAAACCCCCGCTACCAAGCCATTTTCTATATACAGATCCCGGACTCCTTCCGTTCCGGAATCCGGATCCACTATGTAACCGCCCCTGATCAGAATACTTCCCGCCATACTGCACCTCATATCTGCAGCTGCCTTATGCGCCCGGCGCTTAAGGAAGTCCCGCTGCATTTTTCATCATACACGAAAGAACACCCTTAATAAAGTCTTTTCTGGTTTTCATCGCTATCTCTTCACTTTTTCTTGACTTTTCACTCAATTACTACTATAATGACTTTCGTCGATTAAGGGAAACACATATATTCACTGGTTTTAGAGATTATGTGCGTGCTGTGCCTGTAATCTGTAAACACCGGTGTTTTTTTATCCCTCTCATCTATCTATGTTTTTATTCAATTATTATGGAGGTAACAACAATGAACAAAGGTACTGTCAAGTGGTTCAACGCTGAAAAGGGCTACGGCTTCATCACAGGCGAGGACGGCAAGGATGTTTTCGTG
>CACZQS010000160.1 GCA_902783325.1 uncultured Lachnospiraceae bacterium | reverse complement strand
GTCCACGATCTCCGCTGTGAGCGGATACCGGCCTTCTCCATCAGGTTCACCAAACTCTATGAAGGTGCCGACGCGGCATTTCTTTCCGGGCTTTACAAGTGTCTCCCACTCGTGCTCAGTAATCCGCTTCAGGAGCAGGATCTCGATCTTCGCCCCTGTCTCCTCCTTGACTCCGAGAAGCCTGGCGGGAATCACCTTCGTGTCGTTTAGCACGAGCACGTCCCCGGCCTTAAGATATTCCGGGATATGGGAAAACACGTCGTGCCTGACCGTACCTCCCGACCGGTCCAGCACCATCAGTCTCGATGCGGACCGGTCTTCAAGCGGATCCTGGGCGATCAGCTCCTCCGGCAGGTCGTAAGCAAAATCCGAAGTCTTCATGGTCAGGACCTCAGCTCGATTCCCAGATTCCCGAGTCCGTTCAGGATCTTGCGCATCGCGGACTGGATCTCCGCGTCCTCGAGAGTCTTCTCGGGATGACGGAACCTGAGGGAATAGGCCATGGATTTATAACCGGGAAGAATGGGCGCGCCTTCGTAGAGGTCAAAAAGCGTGCACTCTTCCAGGATCTTTCCGCCTCTTAGCCCGATGATCTTCTCGATATCGGCATTTGTCACTGCCTTCGGCACGATCATGCTGATGTCGCGGCTGACGGCAGGATATTTCGCGAGCCCCTTGTACTTCCTGTCGGAGTTTGCCATCGGAGTGATGCTCTTGAGATCCAGGACAGCGATGTAAGTCCGCTCCCCGAGACCGTAATTCTTCATGACCAGCGGATGCACTTCCCCGATCTCTCCGACACGGACGCCCTTATAGTAAATTTCGGCAGAGCGGCCGGGATGGAAATAGCTGATTTCCGGGGCAAGCCGGTATTCCGCCTTCTCAAACATGCCGAGCTTCTCAAAGATAAGCTCCGTAACCCCTTTCATGTCAAAGAAATCGCCGTCGCCGTACATCCCCAGAGTCAGCTGTTTTCTCTCGTCGGGAAGCTCTGTAAGAGGCAGCTTTTCTGCGAGATAGATATTGCCGAGCTCATAGAGTCTCACCTCTTTGTTCCGGCGGTTGTAATTCGTGGCCAGCGATGTCAGAATCCCGTTAAGAGTCGTGGTCCTCATGAGGGAGTAGTCGGGCCCGAGCGGATTGCGGATCTCAATCGCCTTCCTTAAGGGCGAGTCTTCCGGCAGAAGAAGCCTGTCAAAGACCTTCGGGGACTCAAAGCTGTAGCAGTACCCTTGAGAGAAGCCGCAGTTCTGCGCGATGTCCCTGGCGGCAGCCTCGACTCTCATCTCTACGGTGAGTCCTCCTGCCGTTGCGGAGCCGCGCGGCAGAGTCGTGGGAATCCTGTCATATCCGAAGAATCTGGCGACTTCCTCGGCCAGATCACAGGTTCTTAAGACGTCCTGCCTCCAGCTGGGCACGATGACCCGCTTCTCTTCCGGGTCGTAGGAGAGATCCACCTTCTCGAAATAACCGATCATCTCCTCGGGAGAGATGTGCGTCCCGAGCATGGCGTTGATCTTGTCCGGTTCGAAGGGGACTTTCTTGTCGCCCCACTTCACGGGATAAATGTCGACAGCGCCGCCGACAGCCTCACCGGCGCCAAACTCCTCCATGAGCTCGCAGGCCCGGTTCATGGCCAGCATCGCCGTATTCGGGTCAAGCCCCTTGTCGAATTTCTGGGAGGCATCGGTCTGGTGGCCGAGTCTCTTCGAAGTCAGACGGATGTTGGTCCCGTCAAAGTTCGCCGCCTCAAAAAGAACCGTCTTCACGTCGTCGGTGATCATGGAATTCTCTCCGCCCATAATCCCGGCGATTCCCACCGACTTCTCGCCGTCGCAGATCATCAGCATGCGGCTGTCCATCTCGTGTTCCTGCCCGTCGAGGGTGACAAACTTTTCCCCGTCTTCGGCGCGGCGCACAATAATCTTCTTCCCCGCAATCAGGTCGTAGTCATAGGCGTGCATGGGCTGCCCGTACTCTTCCATGATGTAGTTCGTGATGTCGACGATATTGTTGATCGGACGGATTCCGTTGGAAGCGAGCCTTCTCTGCATCCACGCAGGGGACGGACCGATCTTCACATTTTTCACGACGCGGGCCGTATAGCGCGGGCACAGGTTTGTGTCCAGAACCTCAACCGAGATATAATCGTTGACGTTCTCGTCATTTCCCGTCTCCTTGATGACCGGAGCGTGGAATTCCTTGTGAAATGTCGCCGCCGCCTCGCGCGCGATACCGATCACGCTGTAGCAGTCGACGCGGTTGGAAGTGATCTCATACTCAAAGACGGAGTCATGAAGGCCAAGAAGCCCGATCGCATCCGCACCGACCGGTGTGTCCTCCGGGAAGACATAGATGCCGTCCGAAGGGGCTTCCGGATAGAATTCACTGGTGCTGCCGAGCTCATCGATGGAGCAGATCATGCCGAAGGACTCCACTCCGCGGAGCTTCCCGGCCTTGATTTCCACGCCGCCTTCACTGCTGCCGCCGCTGTGCGTTCCGGCAACCCTGCCCCCGACAAGGACGACAGGGACCTTCTGTCCGGCCGCTACGTTCGGCGCGCCGCACACGATCTGAAGCGGCTCCCCGCTCCCCACATCCACCG
>CACZQS010000159.1 GCA_902783325.1 uncultured Lachnospiraceae bacterium | reverse complement strand
TCCGGAGTATACCCGACCGCCCGGTAGGCCGCGTAAGTCACAGCCGCCGTGATCAGAAGCCCGAACACAACGATCTCCGTCGTCACACGCCCGTTCAGAATAACCCATAATAAAAAAAACAACAGCGGCATCTTATATTCCTCATAGAGATTATTGATTCCGCTGTTGATTGTAGCACTATTCATCTTTTTTTCAAGAGGTGCGGCTCTCCTATAACAAAGTGACAATCTCGTCCAGCACGCCTTCCATATGCGGGTCAGTAAAGCCGAAATCCTTCGCCCTGTAGTTCCAGGCCGCCCTGCCGATTCCGTATTTCTCGAAGACGGAACTGATGATGCGGTACCATTTTAAAGTCTCTTCCGGATCCGCCAGATCGATCACCCCGTACTCGCCGCAGTAGAGCGCCGTATTTCTCTCTTCCGCGATGCGCACCGCTTCTTTGAAATACCGGTCGAAATACTCCTCACCAAGAGCACTGTCAGGGTCAAAGCCGTCGAAGCCGACAACCGCCTGGGTGATGTACTGTCCCGTTTTCTCCTCAAGCACCCGGTAGGGCTCATCGAGGGACAACCGGAAGGAGGTGTCCATGCCGGGTACCCAGTACGCTCCCTGATGGGTAAAGATCAGCGGCTCGTAGCAGTGGAAATTGTAGATGACATGTTCATCCGCAGGGGGGTCCAGGTCCGGAAGTGCCTCAATGCTGTTGTTGTAGTAACCGCCGACAAGAATCGGGACATCGGGCACGATCTTCCGTATCCTTCCGATTGCGGCCGCGGCGATCCGGTTCCATTCCCTGCAATAACTCTTCTCCGTCACTTCGTTGAGAAGCTCGAAAGCGAGCATGTCCGTGTCGGAAGAAAACCTCCGCGCGAGCTCCTCCCAGAGAGAATAGAAGCGCTCCTGGTAAGTCTCATTTTCAAAGAAACCGCCTTCGCCCTCGCCGCTGTCGAAGGAATACCCGTATGTCTTGTGAAGGTCCAGCACCAGGTTCAGGCCGTATTTTTTCGCCCACGAGACGGCCCTCTTAAGATAGCCGAAGCCTTCCTCGATGCGCGTCCCGTCTTTTTGCTCCACCAGGTCATAGTCGATGGGGAGACGCACATGGTCGAGCCCCCACTCCCGGATTCTACGGAAATCCTCTTCCTTAATAAACTCCTCATAGGTCTCTTTCGTGTGATCGCACTGGGAGAACCATCCTCCCAAATTAATGCCGTGCTGAAAACCCGCAAATTTCTTCATAAAGCCTCCTGCATAAAACTTATGTCAACTTTTATGACAACGGGGACAGTCCCCGTTGTCATATTTGTTTACATAACTAATCATAAATCGAAGGAGTGCAGATAGAGGTCCTGCTCATCAGTGAGGCGGTCGATCTGCATTCCCATGAAGTTCAGCTTTCTTTCGGCGATCTTCTCGTCGATCTCGGCTGGGACGTAATTGATCTTCGGAAGAGACTCGTCCTTATGGCGGACCAGATACTCCGCGCTCAGCGCCTGCACGGCAAAGCTCATATCCATGATTTCCACAGGGTGTCCGTCCCCGGCCGCCAGGTTTACGAGACGGCCCTCGCCGATCAGGTTCACGGAGCGCCCGTTCTTCAAGGTGTAGCCGACGATATTTTCTCTCCTTGTCTCTTTCGAGACGGCCTCCCTCTCAAGAGCAGCATAATCCACTTCCACATTGAAGTGACCGGCGTTCGTAAGAATGGCTCCTTCCTTCATGAGAAGCATGTGCTCCATCGTGATCACACCCTTGCAGCCCGTGACCGTAATAAAGATATCCCCGAGCGGAGCGGCTTCCTTCATAGGCATCACGGTGAAACCGTCCATGACCGCCTCAATCGCCTTCACCGGATCCACTTCGGTCACGATGACGCGCGCGCCGAGCCCCTTGGCCCGCATCGCGACACCCTTTCCGCACCAGCCGTAGCCGGCGACCACGACCTGCTTGCCCGCCGCGATGAGATTGGTGGTCTTGTCGATCGCATTCCAAACGGACTGCCCCGTTCCGTAGCGGTTGTCAAACAGGTGCTTCATCTGGGCATCATTTACCAGCATTACGGGAAATGCCAGTTTCCCGGCCTTCTCCATCGCCTTCAGACGGATGATGCCGGTAGTCGTCTCCTCACATAATCCGATTACGCCAGGCAGGAGCTCCGGAAACTGCTTGTGAATCAGCTGATTCAGATCCCCGCCGTCATCGATGATGATATTCGGTCCCACTTCCAGACAGCACGCCAGATGATGCGTGTATTCCTCCTCCGTGGCGCCATGCCAGGCGAACACATTGAGACCGCGTTCAAAAAGAGCGGCCGCGATATCGTCCTGGGTCGAAAGCACGTTGCTGCCGGTCGCGTAGACTTCCGCACCGCCGGCCCTGAAGACACAGGCCAGATAGGCAGTCTTCGCCTCGAGATGGACAGACACCGCCACTTTGAGCCCGGCAAAGGGCTTCGTCTTTTCAAAATCCTCACAGATACTTTTCAGCACCGGCATGTGCGCCTCCGCCCAGCGGATCTTTTTCTCGCCTGCCGGCGCAAGAGAAACGTCTCTGATTTCGCTCATCTTATATCCTCCATGTAGTAAGAAGTCAGCATTCATTATACTTTTACAATCATAGCATACATGCGCGAAAAACGTGTATAATGTTTTGACAAGCTTCAGCTGCGGTCTGTGGCACGAAAGCGGAGAGGCTGTGAATAGTAACAATTCAACCAATCAGGAAGAACCTATGGAAAAAATAAGAGTGTTTATCGTCGGAGCGGGGGCCTCCGGGCTCATGGCGGCCATAGCCGCCGCCAGAGCAGGAGCTTCCGTCACGGTTCTTGAGGGAATGAAAAAACCGGGAAGAAAGCTTCTCCTGACAGGAAACGGCAGATGCAATCTCACCAATCTGGACAAAGATCTGCACCTGCGTTATGATTCATCAGGAACTGACGGCGCTGTCCCGTTTGTGAACTCTGTGCTGCAATCCCTGGACGTATCCGGCACGCTTCGTCTTTTTGAGGAGCTGGGGCTCGCATCCGTGTCTGCCGGGTCCCTGGTCTATCCCCGGTCCGGACAGGCTCAGACCGTTCTGGGAGTCCTGCTCGCCGAGCTTGAACGCCTGCATGTAAAAATGAAGTATAATGCGAAGGTAAAGCGGATTTCATTTTCCGGAGAAAAAGGAGCGTGGCTTCTCCAAACGGAAGGCTGGACTTATGAAGCGGACCGCGTCGTTCTGTGCTGCGGATCAAAAGCCTTGCCGGAGACGGGCAGTGACGGGAGCGGCTACACACTCGCCGCTTCGGCCGGACATACGGTCACGGATATCCATCCCGCGCTGACCGGATTTGAGTGCGGCGATCCGGATGTCCGGGCGGCTGCCGGGGCGCGGACGAAGGCAGCGGTTAAGCTGTTGGCGGACACAAACAATTCCGGACTGCCGATGACTGTTCTCGCCAAAGATACCGGTGAAGTGCAGTGGACGCAGTACGGGCTTTCCGGTATCGTGATCTTTCAGCTCAGCCGATATGCGGCGAGACGGAGCGGCGGGACGCTGTATGTCTCGCTGGATCTGGTTCCGGATCAGACAGAGGAAGAAGTGCGCCATACCTTAAGGAGAATGCTTGATCATGCGGGAGATGCTGTCGGCAGCGTTTCTCTCCTCAACAGCTATACGCACGAAAGAGTCGCCGCTTATCTCGCGAAGAAAATGGCGGACAAGGGAACAGGCGGCGGACAGAGGGAAGAGCACATCGCCCGTGCGCTGAAAAACGTCCTCATCCCCGTCACCGGACTCAAAGGATATGATCTCTCACAGATCTGCGCCGGAGGCATTTCTTTAAACGAAGTAAACCCGGAAACTCTGGAATCCCTTCTGTGCCGGGGCCTCTTTTTTGCGGGCGAGATATTGGACATCGACGGACCGTGCGGCGGATACAATCTGCAGTGGGCGTGGTCCAGCGGCTATGCGGCAGGGACTGCCGCGTCCGGCACACCCGGGCAATGATACGAAAGGAGCTCGAATTTATGAAATCAATAAAAAGAAAACTGTGTTTTGCCATTCTGGCCGCGGTGATGCTCATCACGCTGTTCTCATTTCCCGCCCAGGCTGCAACGAGAAATAAAACAGTCAAGGTCTACTCCTGTGACTTCAAAAAAGGGCTTCCTTCCCTCCCGTCTGTAAGGAAAAAGATCTGCACGGTACAATTCGGCCGCACAAGAGTGAAAGTCAAAACAGGCCTTATTAAGTTCACGCCGAAAAAAAGCGGAAAATATGTGTTTACTTTCAGCGGTCTGACCGGTGCCGGATACGGCAATGTTTTATTCCTTGAGCAGATTCCCTTCAGCGACATGCTGCAGTTCATTGACGATGACAGAGTAAAAACAGCAGGCGGATACAGCAGCGTCCTGTGGCTCTGCAAGAAGTCCGAAGCGGCCTATTATGCCTCCGCAAAGGAATTCAAAAACAAACTGGAACGCCCCCTTTCAAAGCGCAGCGGCACAATCCGCCTGCAAAAAGGAGAACCGGTTTATCTCTACCTGGACTTCAGCGGCAAAAAGTACTCGAAAATCACGCTGAAGATCTCAAGGCAGAAATAATACATAAAGCGCGGCT
>CACZQS010000158.1 GCA_902783325.1 uncultured Lachnospiraceae bacterium | reverse complement strand
GACGGGCTTCTGGTTTTCTATAGAAAACCAGAAGATGACCTGAATAGTTGCGAAGACTTAGAGGTACTTGCGCTTAAAGCCCGTCGGAATATACTATACAATTATCCGAGGCTTCACTTTTGACACCTGAATCAAATCTATGTGTAAACTGTAACCTCTGTCACTATTCTAAAGAATTCTTCGCCGCGCCCGCAAGGGCTTTTTTGATATACGCCCCCGTGTAGGATTCTTTTACGCGGGCGACCTGCTCCGGAGTCCCGCACGCGATGACCGTGCCGCCCCGGTCTCCCCCTTCCGGTCCGAGATCGATGATATAGTCCGCGGTCTTGATGACGTCGAGATTGTGCTCGATGACAACGAGCGTATTGCCCTGGTCCGTCAGCCTCTGAATAATTTCGATCAGCTTGTGGACATCTGCAAAATGGAGCCCGGTCGTGGGTTCATCCAGAATATAGATCGTTCTGCCCGTGGCCCTTCTCGAGAGCTCCGAGGCGAGCTTGATCCTCTGTGCCTCCCCTCCGGACAGCTGCGTCGAAGGCTGTCCCAGGCGGATGTATCCGAGACCCACGTCATAAAGGGTCTGGATCTTGCTCCGCACGCGGGGCACATTTTCAAAGAAAGAAAGCGCCTCCTCCACGGTCATGTTCAGCACGTCGTAGATGCTCTTTCCTTTGTACTTCACGTCGAGCGTCTCGCGGTTATAGCGCCGCCCGTGGCAGACCTCGCACGGCACGAAGACGTCCGGAAGAAAATGCATCTCGATCTTGATGATGCCGTCTCCCTGGCAGGCCTCGCAGCGGCCGCCCTTGACGTTAAAGGAAAAGCGTCCCTTTTTGTAGCCCTTCATCTTCGCGTCTACCGTCGCGGCGAACAGGTCCCGGATCAGGTCAAATACTCCCGTATAGGTCGCGGGATTCGAGCGGGGGGTCCGTCCGATCGGAGACTGGTCGATATTGATGACCTTGTCGAGTTCATGGATCCCCTCGATATCCTTGTGTTTCCCCGGTACCTCGAAAGCGCGGTTCAGATCCCGCGCGAGCCGCTTATAGAGAATCTCATTGATGAGGGAGCTCTTGCCCGAGCCGGAGACACCGGTCACGCAGGTAAAGACGCCGGTCGGAATGTCCACGTCGATGTTCTTCAGGTTGTTCTCCGCGGCGCCCCGGATCCTGAGCCGGGAAACCGGTTTCCTGCGGGAAGAGGGCACCGGAATCTGAAGCTCGCCGCTCAGGTATTTTCCCGTCACGGATCTCTCACAGCGCATCAGATCCTCGGCCTTTCCTTCCGCGACCACCTCTCCGCCGTGCTCTCCTGCTCCCGGTCCGATATCCACGATCCAGTCCGCATCCCGTATAGTGTCCTCGTCGTGCTCGACGACGATCAGGGAATTGCCCAGATCCCGGAGGTTCCTTAAGGTTGCGAGCAGCTTGTCATTGTCCCTCTGGTGAAGACCGATACTTGGTTCATCAAGAATATACGCCACGCCGACCAGACCGGACCCGATCTGGGTCGCGAGCCGGATGCGCTGGGCCTCGCCGCCCGAGAGAGTACCCGTGGAGCGGGCCAGCGTCAGGTAATCGAGACCGACATCGTTCAGGAAGCGGACGCGGGCCCGGATCTCTTTTAAGATCTGGCTGCCGATCGCGGTCTGCTGTTTGGAAAGCGTCAGCTTCTCAAGGGTCAGAAGCAGTTTCTTTACAGACAGGGCGGTCAGCTCCATGATATTGTACTCACCGACAGTAACGGCCAGGGAAGAAGCCTTAAGTCTCTGCCCGCCGCACAACGAACAGGGAGTGACCCGCATGAATTTTTCATATTCCGCCTTGCTCCACTCGGAGGCCGTCTCACGGTAGCGGCGCTCGACATTCCTGATGAGTCCCTCAAAGGTAATGTCGTATACGCCGACACCCCTCTGTCCTTTATACTTCACTTTGACAGCCTTATCGAAGCCGTGGATCAGCATATGCCGGATCTTTTCGGGAATCTTCCCGAAAGGCGTATTAAGATCAAAACCGTATTCCTCCGCAAGGGCCGCAAGAATCGCGTGCGTGAAGCTGCCGTCCTCCGACGCGCTCTGCCATCCGGGCACGATGATGCAGCCGTCCTCAAGAGACAGGGACGGATCCGGAATCATGAGCGAAGCATCAAATTCCATCTTGTATCCGAGACCGGTGCATTCCGGACAGGCTCCGTAGGGATTATTGAAGGAGAAGCTTCTCGGCTCGATCTCCTCGATGCTGATGCCGCAGTCCGGGCAGGAGAAGCTCGACGACAATGACAAAGACGTGCCGTCCATCTTATCCACGACGAGCAGCCCGCCTGTAAGGGCGAGCACGGTCTCGATCGAATCCGTGAGGCGCTTCTCGATCCCCGGCTTCACCACCAGGCGGTCGACGATCACTTCAATATTGTGCTTCTGGTTCTTGTCCAGAGTGATGGTCTCCGTGAGCTCATATTGGTTCCCGTCCACCATGACGCGGACGTACCCGCTCTTTTTCGCCTGCTCGAAAACCTTCTCATGCCGTCCCTTGCGGCCCCGCACCACCGGGGCAAGAAGCTGGATCCGGGTCTTTTCGGGCAGCGTCATGATCTGGTCCACCATTTGGTCCACGCTCTGTCTCCTGATCTCCCTCCCGCAGTTCGGGCAGTGGGGAATGCCGATCCGGGCATACAGAAGCCGGAGATAATCATAGATCTCCGTGACGGTTCCCACGGTCGACCTCGGATTCCGGTTCGTCGTCTTCTGGTCGATCGAAATCGCGGGGGGAAGTCCCTCAATGCTCTCCACATCCGGCTTCTCCATCTGGCCCAGGAACTGTCTCGCGTAAGAGGACAGGGATTCCATATACCGCCGCTGCCCTTCCGCATAGATCGTGTCGAAGGCCAGTGAGCTCTTGCCGGATCCCGACAGTCCCGTCAGGACGACCAGCTGATTCCGGGGGATGTCGACGCTCAAGTTTCGCAGATTGTTCTCATTCGCACCGCGGATCCGTATGAAATTTTGCTTATTCTTTGCCTGTATCATTTTTCTTTCATCATCTGTGATCAAGATATCAAAAGTGACTGCTTGGAAAATTGTATAGTATATTCATGCTCAGACAGCTTCGTATTTTGTCATCATAAAGCAATGACCCTTAAAGACTAAGACGTACTGGCTTGTGCAGATGTCGTAATAT
>CACZQS010000157.1 GCA_902783325.1 uncultured Lachnospiraceae bacterium | reverse complement strand
GAGCTTCCGGCGCCTCCGTCCTCGGCCAGGACGGCGATCACGAGGTCCGGGTCTTCGGGATTGTTGAAGCCGACGAACCAGCTGTGCGTCCCGATCGTGCCGTCGGACTTCGCATATTCTGCGGAACCGGTTTTTCCGGCCACTCGGAATCCCATCTCGGAAAGGGCGCTCGCGGAGCCTTGCGTCACGACCTTCACCATCAATTCCGTGAGGGCTTCCGCCTCTTTCGCGCTCAGCAGGTCTTTGTACTTCACCGGCTTGGTTTTCGACACGATCTCGCCCGAGGCGCTCTCGATATGGTCGATGAGCCGGGGAGTCATAAGCGTGCCGCCATTTGCTATGGCGGATACGATGAGCGCCATATGGTAAGGCGTCACGAGTGTTTTTCCCTGACCGAAGGCAGTCTGCACGAGCTCGATCTCGTCGGAGCTTCTGTCAAGCGACCAGCGGCTTTTTGACGCGATGAGCTCCGTCGGAAGGCTCTCTCCAAACATAAGACTCTTTGCGACATCTGTCAACCGCGCGTTTCCGAGCATCAGGCCGATCTGGGAAAAAGCCGTGTTGCAGCTGTGCGCGAAGGCCCCGGAGAAATCCTCCTCGCCGTGAACCGTCCCCTTATAGCAATGCACCGTGTAATCGTCGATCGTAAACTCCCCGGTGCAATTATAGAAGAAGTTGTCGAAGCTGCGATTCTGCCGGTAATAGGCCAGTGAAGTCGCGATCTTGAAGGTGGAGCCCGGGGGATACAGGCCCTGCAGGGCCCGGTTCACCAGATTCGAATTCGTCGGGTCACTCACCATCTCGTCCCAGATGTCGGCGAGCGTGTTCGGGTCAAAGTTCGGTTTCGAGACCATCGCCAGTATGGCTCCCGTCTTCGGATTCATGACCAGGACGGCACCCCGGTAATCGCCCAGGGCATAATAGGCGGTCTCCTGCAGTCCGGCATTCAGCGTGGTGACGACGGTGTCTCCCTCGCTTTTTTTCTTCAGGAACTCGTTGATGATCTGGTCTATGATGTTGATATGGGAAGTCAGCAGCTCGTAGTTCGCCGCGGACTCGATCCCGCTCTTCCCGTGTGTGACGAACCCCACCGCGTGGGCAAAGATATTCGCATAGGGATAGACTCTCTCCTCCGTGCCGTCGTCCCAGGTATCCGTTCTCGCCAGCGTCGCGCCGTCTATGGATACGATCTTTCCTCTCCTCACGAGGTCCGCCTGGGCATTCTGTCTGCGGTTATAGGGACTTGAGAGAATCTCATCCTTCATCCTCAGGTTGAAGTAGACCAGGTGTGCCGAGAGCAGCAGGAAGAGCAGGCCGAAGGCGCACGCAATAAAGAGGTACGGGCCTCTTCTTCTTTTTCGCGGGCGGCGCGGGTACTCTTCCTCTTCGTCCTCCTCATCCGTCAAGTCGTCGTCCGCATCAAAAAAGCCTTCGTCCAGGGTGCCTTCCGGGAGCTCGCCGTACCCGTCATCCGGAAGATCGTCGTCCAGCAGATCGTCGTCCGGCAGTTTCTCATCCGGCAGCTCATTATTATATATTCTGGTAGTCGAACCGATCCCGGCATCTTCCATGCCGGGATAGAGACGCGGTCCGGCCTCTTCGCTTATGTCGCGGAGATCTTCGCCCTCAAGAATTCTGCGGACGTCTTCCCCCATCTCCCGCTCTATATCCTGTTCGATATTCTTACGCTTGTTCAAATTCAACCGCCTCATCTTCTCTCAGGATGTACAGTCCCTGTATGATCGCCAGCATCACAATCGTGCTGATGACCGAGCTTCCGCCGTAGCTGATCAGCGGCAGCGTGATTCCCGTCATGGGGATGAACTTAGTGACGCCGCCGACTGTGAGGAAAACCTGAAACGCGTACTCCGTACCAAGGCCGATCGAGACCAGACGGTAGAACGGGTCCCGAATCTCCATAGACAGCTTCACGATCAGGACATACAGACTCATGCAGACAAAAAGCAGACAGATGCAGAAAACCGCCCCGAACTCCTCGCAGATCGCCGCGAAGATGAAATCCTTGGTGGCTACGGGGATGGTCTTCGGCCTCCCCAGATAGAAGCCGGTGCCGAACCAGCCCCCCGCTCCGATCGCGAAAAGACCCTGTACGATCTGGTAGCCCGAGGTGTCGTATACGGAAAATGGATCCTTCCAGGCGATGACTCTCTGCCTCACGTGGTCAAAGAGGAAATAGGCGGCAACGGAAGAGGCCGCCCCTCCCGCAAGGGATACAATAGGATACAGAGGATTCCTCGTCGCCACATAGACGATCACTACATAAGCGGTGAAAAAGACCAGCGCTGTACCGAGGTCCGTGGAGAGAACCAGAATCACGACATGAAGCGCAGCCACCACCGTCGCGATGACCACCGAGCGGAAGGAATGATCCGCCGCAAGCTTCGATGCCAGAAAGAAAACCAGGGTCAGCTTGACCAGCTCGGAGAACTGAATCGTGATCCCTCCCACGGATATGGACAGCTTCGCTCCCCCGCTCATGCGCGCGAGAGCCAGGACCACCATAAGAGAAGCGATTCCGATGGCCGCATAGAGCCACGTCAGCTTCTTTAAGACCCGTATCTTCCGGATGATCACCGGGATGAGAAATGCGAAAACGGTGCCCGCCGCCGCGATCATGAACTGCTTCAGTCCCTGCTGCGGATTCAGCCTGGTGATCACGATAAACCCGATCAGGAGCAGCATCAGCATGTTGTTCACGAGCAGCATGGAGGCCCTCGGATAGAGCAGCCGGAAGGCCGCGAGGGTGATCCCGAAATAGATGAGGATGCCCGCAAAAAGCATCGCGTTCATGATCGAAAAGTCATAGAGCAGGATCAGTGCGAAGCCGAGAATGGCCGTCAGGTACAGGATGCGGATCTGGCTCCCCAGAATGCGCTTTCTCTTTTCTCTTTCTTTCCGCAGCAAATACGTGTAATCCTTTATGGAGAACACGAGCAGAAGGACTATAAAAAGATATTTGGCGATCTGGGTCAGCAGATACATCGTTTCTTATTCCACTCCTCGGTGAAAATGTCCCCGGGTGCTTTCCCGGTCTGTCGCCGGTCTTTGTCCAGGGGAGGCCTGTCTTCCCTCCCGGCACGCGGCGGCGGCACGAAGCACGTCTGTCACTTCCCCGGCGGATTCCGTCGTGAATTCGAGCCTCAGTCCGGAAAAGCCCATGCGGATCAGGTCGCCCCCGTCCTGAAGCAGGGAGAGCGGCAGGTAGTTGTAGATTACATTATAGCAGAAAACACATTCGCACCGGACGGTGAATTTCGTGCCCGTCCTGTCTGTCAGCGTGTGGATCTCATTCTTTTTCGTGCAGCGCGCCGTGTTCTTTACCAGGCACTGCGCCGAGAGCATGAGCGGCAGGTGCCCGTAGGCGATGATCTCGCTCGCGCGGTTGTCCCTGCGGAACAGTTCTTTCTTATTGAGCTCGACCGGAGCCGTGTCCGCCTTGATCCCCTGTTCTTTGAGAAATGCCGCCGCCTCATGGTTGAAGGTGTAGAGGGACGCATCTGCCCTGATATAAGACGCAAAGCCCCGTCCGGCGAGGTCGGCCATGGTTTCCAGAGCCCTCACCAGAAAGACCGCCAATCCTTCGCTGATGAGCTCCCCGGCCGCTTCCTTAAGTTCCCCCGCGCTGCTGCCCTCGCGGTCGATCCGTGGCATCGCAATCCCAGGCTCCTTTCCGTGTTCCCGGCATTCCCGGATAAAGGCGAGAGCCTGATCCACGGGATCACCGCTGCGGTAAAGGAAAGCCGCTTCCGCATAGATGAGATCCGCCTCTTTACTTGCAAGGGCGGACGTGAGCTGGTTCCGGTCCGAGACGAGAGCGCTGATCTTAAGACTGCTGCCGGAACGAGCGGTATTCTCAGTTCCCGAATCCTCTTGGGCCTTAATGGGGCTCTTCTCGGAAGAGGTCTCTCTCTTGAAGGGCTTAAGCATTTCCGCCCGCAGCTTTTCGAGCGCTGTCCTCCGAAAATCATTGAGGACAGAGAGCGGGACAAAACAGTTCCCGTCTGTCCTGACGTGAAGCTCCCGGAAGAAAAAGTCCGTCTCTCCGGTTTTCATGAGGTTCTCGCGGATGCGGGATTCACTTAAGGGCCTCTTCTGGGCTGCTTCCGCCTCGGCGCCCTCCAGCTCGACTTTGATTCCTCCCGCCAAAAGGCTTGCCTTCATGGGACTTAAGGCCGTAAAGGTAAACTCCGCATCCGCTGGAATCTTCAGCGGCTTATCTATGTAATTCTCCTTCATCTGTTCGTACAGGGAGTGCCTGGCCTGCGTCTCGTCGGCGGTCAGCTCGTGCTTGACGAGAGCCATCATTTCCGGGCCGCCGTGCGTATGAAAGTAACCCGTCGTGAAGCCGCTGCGGTTATAGAGGTCATAGAGCATCTGCTTCTCTTGTTTGGAGACATGGAAGCGGTCAGTGCCATTTTCAAAATCATCAAGGGCCCTGTCCAAAGCCGCCCTGTAAATGGAGACGACCCCGGCCGCATATTCCGGCTGCTTCATGCGGCCCTCGATCTTGAGGGAGTCGATTCCGGCGCGGATCAGCTCGGGCAGCAGCTCAATGGCGCACAGATCCTTTGGACTTAAGTGGTGCCTTGCGTCCTTCCTGTCCAGAATGGAGCTCCTGCCGTCAAAATGCTCCCTGTCGTCGAGCAGGTTCAGCAGCCGGCAGGGCTGCGCGCACCTCCCGCGGTTCCCGCTCCGCCCCCCGATCATGCTGGAGAGCAGGCATTCTCCCGAATAGCAGTAACAGAGCGCCCCGTGGACAAATGTCTCGACCTCCAGGCCGCTCTCCTCGCGGATCGCCTTGAGTTCCTCTATGGAAAGCTCCCTGGCGGGGACGACGCGGGTCACTCCGTAAGGTCTTAAAAGTGCGGCTCCCTTCGGTCCCGTCACGGTCATCTGCGTGCTGGCGTGGAGAGGGAGGGCCGGAAACAGCTCGTGCAGCCTTCTTAATACGCCGAAATCCTGGACGAGCACCGCGTCGATGCCTTCCTCCACATAAGGGCGCATGTAGGCCTCAAGGTCATCAAGCTCGCTCTCTTTCAGCAGCGTATTGACGGTCATATAAACCCGCGCGCCGCGCAGATGGGCATAGTCGATGCCGGTAATGAGATCGTCCTCGCCCGGATTGTCCGCATAGGCCCGCGCGCCGAAACGGCTTCCTCCTATATAGACGGCATCCGCCCCGGCATTTACCGAAGCCTTTAAGGCAGTCAGCGATCCCGCCGGCGCCAGCAATTCTGTTCTGGTATGTGAAAGACTCATCATGGAAGCTCCTTTTAATAGAAAAAGGTGATTGCTTATGCACAACCACCTCTTAGAGAGTCAAAACTGTATTATCCGATCCTGTGTCCGTTGCGGTCATATTTCGGAGCGGGATTCCTGCTCTCATGATTCCGGAGAGAGTCCAGCTCCACCTTGAGCTCCACGAGCTCCTGCTTCAGTTCATACAGCTCTTTGTCTTTGTTCTGGAGCTCTTCCTCAAGCTCCTCCGCCTTGGCCCTCGCCTTGAAGCAGTCGTCCGCGACATTCAGTGCCAGCAGAGTCCCCTTCGTATCAGTGGTCATGCGCCTCCAGGTACTGAGCTGGCTCAGCTCCCCGAGCTTGTGGTTGAGATAATAGGCGACCTTCTCGAGATACTCTTCGCTCTCATAACCTGTCAGGCGTGTGACTTTGCCGCCGATCAGGACCTGTACGGAATTCTTTGCTGACAAATCGTAATCCTCCGCTTCTGTTCGAATGAAATCATTATAAAAAAACCCATATTAAAATACAAGTAGGAGTTGGGCTGTTGTTCATTCACAGCGTTACTATTTACAGCCTTTCTGCTTTCGTGCCACAGACCATCCATGCTTCGCATGTATGTCGCAGCAAAATTGCTTTTGTTTTAGGCTTTAAATAGTAACTTCAAGACGGCAGGTCGTAGCCGAGGTGTTCGTAGGCCTGGACGGTGACGGTGCGGCCTCTCGGGGTGCGGGTAATGAATCCGGTTTTCAGCAGATACGGCTCATATACATCTTCTATGGTGCCGGAATCCTCTCCGATCGAGGAGGCAAGGGTTTCGAGGCCGACGGGGCCGCCGCCAAACTTCAGGATCATCGTCTCCAGGATATTCCGGTCGAGCTTCTCGAGGCCGAACTGATCCACTTCCAGAAGATCCAGTGCATCGGCCGCCACCCTCTGGGTAATGACTCCGTCGTACCGCACCATCGCGAAATCGCGGACTCTTTTTAGCAGGCGGTTCGCGAGACGCGGCGTGCCGCGGGACCTTCTCGCCAGCTCGACGGCTCCCTTCTCGTCGATCTCGACGCGGAGTCTCGAGGCTGTCCTTGTCACGATCTGCGTCAGCTCGGGGACCGAGTAGTACTCGAGGTGTCCCACCACCCCGAAGCGGTCCCTTAAGGGTGCCGAGAGCATACCAGGTCTCGTGGTCGCCCCCACCAGCGTAAAATGCGGAAGGTCAAGCCGGATCGACCTGGCCGTCGCGCCTTTTCCGATGACGATATCGATGGCAAAGTCCTCCATGGCGGGATACATCACTTCCTCGACCTGCCGGTTGAGCCGGTGGATCTCATCGACAAAGAGGACGTCCCCTTCCTGCAGATTATTGAGGATGGCCGCCATTTCTCCAGGCTTCTCGATGGCGGGTCCGCTCGTCACCTTGAGAGAGCTGCCCAGTTCATTCGCTATGATTCCGGCCAGAGTCGTCTTGCCGAGCCCGGGAGGTCCGTAGAACAGGACGTGATCCAGCGCGTCGCCGCGCATCTTCGCGGCATCGATGTAAACCTTCAGGTTCTGCTTTGTCTTTTCCTGTCCGATATATTCTTCTAATGTGCGCGGACGGATGCCGTCCGACGACAGCAGGCGGTCTTCCTTCGTCTCGGAAGTGCCTGTCACGATCTGTCTTGCCATAATCAGCCTCGAAAATAGTTACTAAAGCAGCCGCAGCGCGGCTTTGATCAGGGTTTCCGCATCGGCATCCGGAAGCTCCGGCGCGGCAGAGCGAACTGCTTTCATCGCCTCCGAGCTGCTGTAGCCGAGCGCGGTGAGCGCCATTACAGCGTCAGACTGCGCGCTGTCCGGCTGCCGTGCAGCCGCGGAGAGCGTGTGCTCGGCCTTCTTCTCGAAGGCTTCTCCGAGATCCAGCTTGTCCTTCAGTTCAAGAATCACTTTCTGGGCGGTCTTCTTTCCGATTCCCTGCGCTTTCGCGATGCTCTGGGCGTCATCGGACAAGACCGCAAACCGGAGATCATCCCCGTTCATCTGGGAGAGAATGCCGAGCGCTCCCTTAGGCCCGACGCCGCTGACCCCGAGAAGAAGCCGGAAAACCTGCAGGTCGTCCTCACTCAAAAAGCCATAGAGCTGCATCGCATCCTCGCGCACGGCAAAATGCGTGTGAAGCTTCCGCTCCTCACCGACGGCGAGTTCGCCCAGCGCGCTGCCGGGCACGAAAACCCGGTAGCCTATGCCCTGGTTTTCTATGATGACGGAATCCGGACTGATTCCCGTTATAATCCCCTTTATATAAGCATACATAAATTCGTGTACTCGCTTTATTTTCGAATAATTGTAATCAGTTATGATTTGGTTGTCAAAAGTGAATCCTTGGAACCCAAATCAAGTATATTGGATCAATCAGCAAAACGCAAGTACATATGTTCGCCTGTCGCTTTCCGCTTTAGAATATGCTACACTCTGCCTATGATTACGACGAAGAAAAACGCGGTATTTCCGCCCTCTTACTGCAGCCTGAAAGAAGGCGACG
>CACZQS010000156.1 GCA_902783325.1 uncultured Lachnospiraceae bacterium | reverse complement strand
TTCGACAACCTCGTGGCCAAGGGCTCGATGATGGGCTCCGGCGGCGCGATCGTCATGGACGAAGACAACTGCATGGTCGACGTGGCGAAGTTCTATATGGACTTCATCTGCGACGAGTCCTGCGGAAAATGCACACCCTGCCGCATCGGCACGAAGAGAATCTATGAGATTCTCGTCCGCATCACCGAAGGCAAGGGCACGATGCAGGATCTGGAAGAGCTGAAGGAACTGGCTGACACGATCAAGACCAACTCCCTGTGCGCTCTGGGCCAGACGGCAGCGAACCCGGTTCTGTCCACGATGGCTCATTTCATGGATGAGTACGAGGCGCATATCATCGACAAGAAGTGTCCGGCCCATGTCTGCAAGAACCTGATGGAATACCACATCGATCAGGAGAAGTGCATCGGCTGCGGCATGTGCGCGAAGGGCTGCCCGGCGAACTGCATCACACGCACGGACTACATCGCACCCGGCCACAAACTGGCTTCCATGGTCATCGACGCCTCGCAGTGCGTGAAATGCGGAGCCTGCATTTCGACCTGTAAGTTCAGCGCCATCGAGAAACGATAATAGGAGGAATCGATCATGTCAAAGGTCAATATCAAGATTGAAGGTGTTTCCTATCAGGTGGAAGAGGGCCTCACCGTCCTCGAAGCCGCGAAGGCCTGCGGATATGAAATTCCTTCTCTGTGTACATACAACCACGGCGAGTGCAACCAGGGCTCCTGCCGCGTCTGCCTTGTCGAGGCGACCGGCGCGAGAGGGCTCGTGGCGAGCTGCGTCTATCCGGTAAATGAGGGCATGGAGATCCGCATCTCCTCCCCGAAGGCAGTAGAAGCCAGAAGAAGAAGCGTGGAGCTCCTTCTTTCCAACCACAACCAGAACTGCCAGCAGTGCGACAAGAACGGCCACTGCGAGCTGCTCCATGTTGCCCAGATCACGGGCGCCGAGGAAGGCAAGTATCAGGGCGTTCACTCTGAGACTTACATCGACCAGCTGGCTCCGGGCCTCGTTCGCGACACATCCAAGTGCATTCTCTGCGGACGCTGCATCGCGAGGTGCTCCAACGCGCACGGACTCGGAATTCTGGGATTCGAGAACCGCGGATTCAAGACATTTGTCTCTCCGGCGGAGAACAGAAGCTTTGCGGATTCTCCGTGCATCCAGTGCGGCCAGTGCGTAAATGTCTGCCCGACCGGCGCTCTCATGGAGCACTCCGAGATCGACAAGGTGGACGCGGCTGTCAAGGCCGGCAAGCACGTGGTCGTTCAGGCGGCTCCGGCAGTGCGCGCGGCGCTCGGCGAGGAGTTCGGCTATCCGGTCGGCACACCGGTCACCGGCAAGATGATCGCGGCGATGAGAAGACTGGGCTTCGAGAGAGTCTATGACGTCAACTTCGGCGCCGACCTCACCATCATGGAAGAGGGCACAGAGCTCCTCGGACGTCTCAAGAACAACGGCGTGCTTCCGATGATCACATCCTGCTCACCGGGCTGGGTCAACTACGCGGAGTACAATTACGGCGATCTTCTGCCCCACTTAAGCTCCTGCAAGTCCCCGCACCAGATGCAGGGCGCAGTGATCAAGAGCGTCTGGGCCGAGTCCATGGGCTATGCTCCTGAAGACGTCTTCGTCGTCTCCGTCATGCCCTGCGTGGCCAAGAAGTTTGAGAAGCAGAGAGAGCAGGAGAAGGTGAACGGCATCCCGGATGTGGACGCGGTCATCACCACAAGAGAGCTCGCCAGGATGATCCGCCGCAGCGGCATTATCTTCAACCGTCTTCCGGATGAAGACTGGGATGCGGATATCATGGGCCAGTACTCCGGCGCCGGCGTCATTTTCGGCGTAACGGGCGGCGTTATGGAAGCTGCTCTCCGTACGGTTTACCACGTCCTTACCGGCGAGGAATACGGACCGATCGAATTCAAGGAAGTCCGCGGCCACGACGCAGGCATCCGCGAAGCGACGATCGATATCAAGGGCACGAAGGTGAACGTGGCGATCGCTTCCGGCATGAAGTCCGCGAAGGTGCTCCTCGACGAGATCCGCGAGGGCACATCCAAGTACCAGTTCATCGAGATCATGGGCTGCCCGGGCGGCTGCATCAACGGCGGCGGCCAGCCGTACATCAAGCCGGCCCTCATGCCGAACGAGCCCGACAACATCATCGATATCTACAAGGAGAAGAGAGCGCAGGCTCTGTACTCCGAGGACGAGCGCCAGACCATCCGCCAGTCCCACAACAACCCGGATATCATCGCTCTCTACGAGAAATATCTGGGCGAGCCGAACTCCCACAAGGCACACGAGCTGCTGCACACATCCTATGCGGCAAGGGAAGGCTTCAACGAAATCGCCGATTGACGGCGGCTATACCTATATGAACGTAACAGAAGCGGATGATCTTTCATCCGCTTCTGCTTTCCGGAAACTGTCATCTTATGTCAACAAATATGACAATGGGGACAGTCCCCATTGTCATAATAGTTGACATAACTTAAGCAGAGGGAGAATCCAATGAGAAAGACAAAAATTATATGCACGATCGGTCCGGCGAGCGAGAGCGAGGAGATGCTCCGGGAGCTGATTCTTGCAGGCATGAATGTGGCGCGCTTCAATTTCTCGCACGGCACTCACGCGGAGCATGAGGAGAAGTTCAAGCGGCTGCGCAAGGTCCGCATCTCCTTGAACCTGCCGATCGCGTCCCTGCTTGACACGAAGGGACCGGAGATCCGGCTCCGCGACTTCAAGGACGGCAAGGTTGAGCTGGTGCGGGGGAAGAAATTCACCCTGACGACGGAGGACGTCCTCGGCGACGAGACCCGCGGTTCCATCACTTACGCGGGGCTGCCCGCTGACGTGAAGCCCGGCAACCACATCCTGATCGACGACGGGCTCATCGGGCTGAAGGTCGAGCGCGTGACGGACACCGATATTCTGTGTACTGTTGAAAATGGCGGCACCGTGTCGAACAAGAAGGGAATCAATGTGCCGGACGTCGAGCTGTCGATGCCGTTTATCAGCGAGCAGGACAGGGCGGATATTGAGTTCGGCTGCAAGATGGGCTATGATTTTATCGCCTGCAGCTTTACGCGCACGGCGCAGGACATCCGCGAAATCCGCGAGATTCTTGACAAAAACGGCAGCAAGATGCAGATCATCGCCAAGATCGAGAGCATGCAGGGCGTGAACAATATCGATGAGATTCTCGAGGAGGCGGACGGCGTCATGGTCGCCCGCGGCGACCTGGGCGTGGAGGTGCCTCTTGAAGAGGTGCCGATCATCCAGAAGCAGATCATTACGAAAGCGAACAATAAGGATAAAATCGTCATCACGGCCACGCAGATGCTGGATTCCATGATGAAGAATCCGAGACCGACACGAGCCGAGATCACGGACGTCGCCAATGCGATCTATGACGGCACGACCGCGATCATGCTTTCCGGCGAGACGGCGGCCGGCTCGTATCCGAAGGAGTCGGTCAAGGTGATGGCCCGTATCGCCGAGAGGGCGGAGCGGGATATTGACTATCGCGGGCGGCGCGAACAGATGGTGAGCCAGCATTTAAGCGGACCTGATGTCACCGCGTCGATCTGCCATGCGAGCTGCACGATCGCCGACGAGATCGATGCGAAGGCGATCATCACCGTCACGATCTCCGGCTTCACCGCGAGAAGACTGTCGGGTCTGCGCCCGCCCTGTCCGGTCATCGCCTGCTCGCCGAATGCGCGCGTGGCCTGCCAGATGAACCTGCTTTACGGCGTCATTCCGATCATCATCGGCATCGAAGAGCAGGAGGACGCGCTGTTCAGCACGGCGCTGCAGCGCTCCGCCGCCACTTCCGTAGTGGACAGCGGCGACACCGCGGTCCTGACCGCCGGCGTCCCCTTAGGCGCCTCCGGCAACACCAACATGGTCCGCGTGGTGGAGATACCGTAAGATCTTATGTAAACAATTATGACAATGGGAAACTTCTCCTGACGGAGAAGTTTTGAAGTCGCGGGGAGCCGCGACGGGCTCCCCCGATCAAAGATCGGGGGCAGAATGGGGACTGTCCCCATTGTCATAAACGTTTACATAATCTGGAACAGTGCGGTGCGGCACAGCACGGTGTGGTGCGAGGAGGCAGCCATGGA
>CACZQS010000155.1 GCA_902783325.1 uncultured Lachnospiraceae bacterium | reverse complement strand
CGGTTTACATGCTTGAACAATACTATTTCGAGGGCTGAATTCAGTTGGTGAATGCAAAGCATGAACTTACTGAATTCGTATCCGAAAACTGTGTATGTCGGTACAGAACTGTGTTCTAAGAGGAGTAAATCAATGCAGATTATTACGAATGCGAATCAATTTGTGAGTGACCGGCGCTCGGTCGTGACCATAGGGAAATTCGACGGAATCCACAGGGGCCACCAGGAGCTGATCAAAAAAATGGTGTCCCTGGCCGCAGAGATGAACGCCGTATCCGTCGTCTTTGTGATCAACACGTCTCCCCAGCAGCTTCTCTCGAAAGAGGAGAGGAGGCAGATGCTCGCCGGGATGGGCGTGGACGTACTCCTCGAGACGATGCTGGACGGAGCGATGATCACGACGAAAGCGGAAGACTTTATCACCGGGACTTTAGTCGGATCACTTCATGCCGCCGGGGTCGTGGTCGGAGAGGATTACCACTTCGGCTATGAGAGGCAGGGAAACGTCGGGATGCTTCAGGATAAGGGCAGGGAATACGATTTCAAGGTGTTTGTCCTCAAGTATGTCTCGGACGGGGAGCGGATTTCCAGCTCCATGATCCGGGAGAGGCTTGCAAAGGGCCTCGTTGAGGAAGTGAACGGGCTCCTCGGCTATGATTTCTATGTCACCGGGGAGATCATCCACGGCCGCCAGCTCGGAAGAACCATAGGTATCCCGACCGCGAACCTCATCACCGACCAGTCGAAGCTCCTTCCGCCGTACGGCGTCTACTACACGCGCTCCGTGATCTCCGGAAATACCTGCTGCGGCATTACCAACATCGGGACAAAGCCCACGGTAGACGGCCAGTTCACCGGCGTCGAGACCTACTTCTTCGACTGCGGCGAAGAGCTCTACGGAGAAGACCTCCGTGTCTCCCTCCTTCACTTCGCCCGCCCCGAGACCCGCTTCGCCGATATCGAAGCCCTCAAAGCCCAGATCGACCGCGACAAAACCGATGCGCGCGCCTATTTCGGCCTTGCCGAAGACCCCGCTGCCCGCAGGCACGGTTTTTTTAAACATTCTTCAGGTAAGCACCATTAATATAGGTTTTCAACTATCCAGGCGGTAAAAGCCGATCTTTTACCCCGTAATATTATGCTGCGAAAAACCTTGACTAGCCGCACAGCATTCTGTTATACTCGTAAAGCTTTACAATCAGGCCGCATCAGCTGCGGCGGCACCGCCGTTCAGGGGGCGGCATCTCCAACCCCTTCTTGATGGCCGGAGCACAACCAAAGAGAAATCCAAGGAGGAAACACAATGATCAAAAAAGAAAAGAAACAGGGCATCATCGAAGCCTATGCCCGCACGGAAGGCGACACAGGTTCTCCCGAGGTTCAGGTAGCGATCCTCACAGCGAGAATCCAGGAGCTCACAGAGCATCTGAAGGCAAATCCGAAGGATCATCACTCAAGACGCGGACTGCTGAAGATGGTCGGACAAAGACGCAGCCTTCTCGGCTATCTGAAGAAGAAAGACATCAACCGCTATCGTGCATTGATCGAAAGACTCGGACTCAGAAAATAATTGGTTTTTAATGGGGCAGGCCATTGCGACCTGCCCTCTTAGCTTTTTTAAGTTTCATCATTTAAGCCCATTCCGGGCAGAAGGAGAAGTATGGGTAATTACAAAAGCTATTCAATGGAACTTGGCGGCAGAACACTGACGGTCGACATCGACCGCGTCGGCAAACAGGCCAACGGCTGCTGCTTCATGCACTACGGGGACACCGTTGTCCTGTCGACAGCGACCGCCTCAAAGCAGCCCCGCGAAGGGATCGATTTCTTCCCGCTGTCAGTGGACTTCGAAGAGAAGATGTATGCGGTCGGAAAGTTCCCCGGCGGCTTCAACAAGCGCGAAGGCAAGCCCTCCACACACGCAGTGCTCACCAGCCGCGTGATTGACAGACCGATGCGTCCGCTCTTCCCGAAGGATTACCGGAACGACGTGACGCTGAACAACCTCGTGATGTCCGTGGACCCGGAGTGCGACCCCGAGGTCGTCGCGATGCTCGGCAGCGCTCTTGCCACAAGCATCTCGGATATCCCGTTTGACGGCCCCTGCGCCACCACACAGCTCGGCCTTGTGGACGGCGAGTTCGTCGTGAACCCCGGCTACGAGCAAAAAAGCAGGTCCGATCTGGCACTCACCGTTGCCTCCACCCGCGAGAAGGTCATCATGATCGAGGCGGGAGCCAATGAGCTTCCCGAAGACAAGATGATCGAAGCCATCTACAAGTGCGACGAGATCAACAAGGAAATCATCGCTTTCTTCGATAAAATCGTGGCGGAGTGCGGCAAGGAGAAGCACGATTATCTCCACTATGAGATTCCGGAGGAGCTCAATGCGGCACTTCGTGAGATCTGCCCGCCTCAGGAGATGGAGACGGTTGTCTTCACGGACGACAAGCAGACCCGCGAGAACAACGTGGCGGGAGTCCGCGCAAAGTTCGAAGAGAAGTACGGCGACAACGAAGAGTGGATGAACCTCATCGGGGATGCCCTCTATCAGTACGAGAAGAAGACCGTCCGCAAGATGATCCTCAAGGACCAGAAGAGACCGGACGGGAGGAAGATTACCGAGATCCGCCCGCTCGCCGCGGAAGTGGACCTCATCCCGAGAGCGCACGGCTCCGCGATGTTTACCCGCGGCCAGACGCAGATCTGTGACTGCGTGACGCTTGCTCCTTTAAGCGAAGCGCAGAAGATCGAAGGACTTGATCCCTTCATTACGAAGGCAAGATATATGCATCAGTACAACTTCCCGAGCTATTCCGTCGGCGAGACGAAGCCGAGCCGCGGTCCGGGAAGGCGTGAGATCGGCCACGGCGCTCTCGCCGAGAAGGCACTTGTTCCGGTGCTTCCTTCCGAGGAAGAGTTCCCGTATGCGATCCGTGCCGTCTCCGAGACGTTTGAGTCCAACGGCTCCACGTCCCAGGCAGCCATCTGCGCCTCCTCCATGGCCCTCATGGCAGCGGGCGTTCCGATCAAGAAATCCGTTGCCGGCATTTCCTGTGGACTTGTCACGGGAGAGACGGACGACGACTATATCGTCCTCACGGACATCCAGGGCCTCGAGGATTTCTTCGGCGATATGGACTTCAAGGTCGCCGGCACGCATGACGGCATCACCGCTATCCAGATGGACATCAAGATCCACGGCCTCACGCGCCCCATCGTTGAGGAAGCCATCGCCCGAACCAAAGAGGCCAGGGAATATATCCTGACAAATGTCATGGAGCCGGTCATCTCCGAGCCGAGAGCCGAGCTCAGCAAGTGGGCCCCGAAGATCATCCAGATGAACATCGATCCGGAGAAGATCGGCGACGTCGTCGGGCAGAGAGGCAAGACCATCAACGCCCTGATCGAGAAGTACGATGTTTCCATCGATATCGAGGACGACGGATTCGTTTCGATTTCCGGCACGGACAACGAGAAAATGAGAGCTGCCCAGGAAGCGATCAAACTGATCGTGACCGAATTCGAGAAGGATATGGTCCTCACGGGCAAGGTCGTCTCCATCAAGGAGTTCGGCGCGTTCCTCGAATTCGCTCCCGGCAAGGAAGGCCTGGTTCACATCTCGAAGATCGCAAATGCCCGCATCGCGAGAGTGGAGGATGTCCTTCAGCTCGGAGACGTGGTGCGCGTCATCTGCCTTGGCAAGGACAAGAACGGCAAGTTCAGCTTCTCCATCAAGGACTGTCCGAAAGACGGCGCTTCTTCCCGCGACGTAGGGAAGGTAGTGGCGAGCGCGGATCCGGAGTGAGCATATGACGGAAACGGTTGAGATCGAGGTTCTTTATCACAGCGATGAGGTCCTGAGACTGGAATACATCGCGGGGAAATCCGACTGGGTTGACTTAAGAAGCGCGGAGCGCGTCGTGATGAAGAAAGGGGATTTTAAGCTGGTGAATCTGGGCATCTCCGTCCGCCTTCCGGAGGGCTTCGAGGCACATGTCGTGCCCCGCAGCTCCTTGTTCCGGAACTACGGTCTCATCCAGACGAATTCCATGGGCGTGATTGACAACAGCTATTCCGGTGCGGACGACGTTTGGATGGTTCCGCTGTATGCCACCAGGGATACGGTGGTGGAAAAAGGAGACAGGATCTGCCAGTTCCGCATCATGAAGAACCAGCCGCTCCTCACATTTAAGGAAGTGGGGAGAGAGGAGATGGGCGGACCGGCCCGGGGCGGCTTCGGCTCCACGGGAAAGAGATAATAAAACGAATAAAAAAGAAAAACCGCAGACACAAAAGCCTGCGGTTTTTCATATGCTCCTTTACTTACTTCTCGTCGAATTCCTCTTCGTCAAGAAGCTCGTCGAACGCATCGGCAGCCATCTCATACTCGTCGTCGTCCTCGATGTTCTCGAGATCGGGCTCCGCATCGGGACCGTTGTCGACGTAGCGATAGAGGAGAACATCGGCCTCCTCGTCCAGCTCGCCGTCATCAAGGAGCGGCATCAGCGCAATATAATCACGCTCACCGACCGGATAGATCGCCAGGATGGCGCATTCCAGTTCGGAATCGTCCTCGAGTGTCAGCGTGACGGTATCAAGCTCGATCTCTTCGCCGCCATTTGGCTCTAAGTCTGTCATATCTTCTCCTCCGTACATATCTGCTGTAACAGAACACTGCTTCTGATTTCATAGACTATCAGATACGGAAAGAAAAAGCAACCAGGTTCGTGAACTGTGTCAAAACAATACTGGAATATTTCAGACAACTAGAGTAAAATGAACCTGTAATTGCTTTAAAAACGGGGATTTTTCAGAGGTCTTGCATGAACGAACACAGGATGTGGGAGATCGTGAGGCGCTTCGGCTTCACGGGGGAGACTGAGTCCATCGCTCCGTACGGGCGGGGACATATCAACGAGACATATTGCGTGACCTGCAGCGGGGGACATCATTATCTCCTGCAGAACGTGAACGTGCGCGTTTTTAAAAATCCCCAGGAAGTGATGGAGAACATCGAGCGCGTGACGGAACATCTGCGCAGAAAGATCCGGGAAAGAGGGGGCGACGAATCCAGAGAGGCGATGCGGCTGCTTCACACGGTGGACGGCTTAAGCTACGTGGAGGACTCCCTGGGGGAAGTCTGGCGGGCGCTGACCTTTATCCCTAATTCCAAAAGCTATGAGATCGCACAGACGGAGCGGGACTGCTACCTGTGCGGGCTGGCCTTCGGGAGATTCCAGAGCGACCTCGGGGATTATCCGGCCGGCACTCTCCATGTCACCATTCCGGATTTCCACAATACGCCGGTGCGTCTTGGTGCATTTCTAAAAGCCGTGGAAGAGGATGCCGCGGGCAGGGTCCGCGAGTGCCGCGAAGAGATTGCCTTCCTGAAGGAGAGATCCGGCTGCGCCTCCTATCTGACGGAGCGCGCCGGGAAGGGGCTTCTTCCGGAGAAAGTGACCCACAATGACACGAAGCTCAATAACGTGCTTTTCGACAAAGAGACCGGACAGATTCTTACCGTTGTGGATCTCGACACGGTCATGCCCGGGCTGACGGCGTATGATTTCGGGGATATGATCCGCTCGGGCGCCGTGACGGGCCTGGAAGATGAGAAAAACCTGGACAACTTCGATTTTGATATCGTGAAGTACGGCGGATACCTCCGGGGGTTCACGGAAGGGTGCGGCGGCACGCTTACCGACGAAGAGATCCGCGTGCTCCCCATGGCCGCGTACGTCATTACCTACGAGCAGTCCCTGAGGTTCCTTGCGGATTATTTGAACGGGGACAAGTATTACAGGATCAGCTATCCGGAGCACAATTATGTCCGCACGCGGACGCAGGTGAAGCTCCTCAAAAGAATGGAAGAGCAGATGGACCGCATGCAGAACATGGCGGAGGCATTTCTGTAAAGAAGTATGATAGAAGAGATACTCTATACTACGAAAGAGGAAGTGATCGAGTATGACACAGGACAGATATCAGGTATTGCCGGGAGATTCGGGAACGCTGGGAGCCAGATACGTTCAGGACGGAGTGAATTTCGCCTGTGCGGTCCCGCAGGGGAAGTCTGCGGAGCTGGTCATCGTGAGCGCCCGCGACGAAAAGAAAGTCCTTCAGCGCATCCCTCTCACGAAGGAAGACTGCACGGGAGATGTGTGCGCGGTGCGGCTTTCAGGCGTCGGCTCCGGAGAGATCGGATACTACTACGAGATCGACGGCCGCCCTGTTCCGGATCCTTACGCGTCTCAGATGATCAAGGGAATCTGCTATCTCATTCCGGAGACCTATGACTGGGAGGGGGATACCTTCCCCGACATTTCAATCGAGAATCTCATGATCTACAAACTTCACGTGCGTGGATTTACAAAGAAAGCGAAGAAGATCCGCTCTAAAGGGACATTCCGGGGACTTAACGAAGCCATTCCGTACATATCCTCTCTCGGATTTAACGCGGTGGAGCTCATGCCTATGTACGAGTGGGACGACTCTCTCAGGGTCCGTCCGTACACGGAAGAGACCGTGAAGGACGGGGAAGGCGCGGATAAAGCGGTTCCTTTGAAGAATTACTGGGGGTATTCGGCGACGAACTACTATTTTTCACCGAAAGCCCTTTATGCGGCAACGGACGATCCCTCAGGGGAGCTCAGGGATCTCATAAAGAATCTGCACAGGAATGGGATTGAGCTCATCATGGAGATGTATTTCCCGGAAGGGACGGATCTTTTCATGGCTATGCTCGCGATCCGC
The DNA here is from genome assembly GCA_902783325.1 of uncultured Lachnospiraceae bacterium. GTDB lineage: Bacteria > Bacillota > Clostridia > Lachnospirales > Lachnospiraceae > Chordicoccus. The sequence continues at coordinate 1,816 of CACZQS010000155.1, read as the reverse complement.
TTCTGGAAGTCCCGGTACCGGATCGACGGCTTCCATTTCGTGGGAGGAGGGACTCCGGTCAGCGCGATTATGAGGGATCCGCTTCTGAGCCGGACCAAGCTCTTCTTTGAATATGTGGACCCCGAGGAGATTCTTAAGGTGTCGCCGGGAAGACGCCGTAACATCCTTGTGTACAGGGATGATTTTGAGCACACGGCGCGGGCTCTCGTAAAAGGAGATGAGGGGAAGCTCGAGGATTTCGTCCGCTGCATCAGGCAGAATCCTCCCACCCACGGCTACGTCAATTATGCGGCAAATGTCAACGGCTTTACGCTTTATGACGCAGTCTGCTATGACCGGAAGCACAACGAGAAGAACGGAGAGGACAACCACGACGGCACGGCCTGGAATTACAGCTGGAACTGCGGGGTCGAGGGTCCGTCGAAAAAGAAACAGATCCGCGCCCTCCGCATGAAGCAGGTCAGGAACCTTCTGCTCTATACCTTCCTCGCCCAGGGGACTCCGCTCCTTCTGGCCGGGGATGAGGGCTGCAATACACAGGGCGGAAACAACAACGCCTATGCCAGCGACGACACGATCGGCTGGACGGACTGGAGTACCTCGAAAGATGCGGATGACTTGAGGAATTTTGTGACGCAGCTTGCGGCCTTCCGCAAGGACCATCCGATCCTGCATATGCCCCGCGAGTTGAAAGGGACGGATTACCGCTCTTTAGGCTGTCCGGACATCTCCTTCCATGACAGCAAGGCCTGGGTCTGCTCGTTGGAAAATGCCTCAAGGACACTTGCGGTGATGTACAACGGGCTGTATACTTCTGCTGAGGATCAGGAGAGTGCGGAAGCTGTGGAAGGCGGCGAGTACTGCTACGTCGCATATAATGCGTTCTGGGATGCCCATCCGTTTGCGCTGCCTGCCCTGCCCCAGGGATGGAGCTGGTATCCGGCCATCAGTTCGGCAAAGGAGGCGGGGAACGAGTTTGCCCCGAAGGACGTCGATGCGTGTGAGAACCAGAAATACTGTGAGGCACCGCCCAGATCCGTCATCGTCCTGATTGGCCGCCCGAACCCTGCTTCAAAGAAGAAAGGAGCGAAGCGGTCCGGAAAAGGAAGGAAAAAGAAGGCATAAGGAGCGCCCATGAAGAGTCGTGAGAGGATAACACTTTCAAAAGCGGTGGGGCATTTCAGAACGATTAAGCACCATCACGACCTCGTCTGCTCCTATTGCATCAGAGCCGGGCTGATCTGGCAGGGACTCACGCACGACCTCAGCAAGCTGTCGCCGGCGGAGTTTCTTGTGGGGGCCCGGTATTATCAGGGTGACAGAAGTCCGAACAACGCCGAGCGGGAGGAAAGAGGGTATTCTTCCGCCTGGCTGCATCACAAAGGCAGGAATCTGCACCATTATGAGTATTATCTGGATTACACCGCGGACCGGAATTCCCGGTATGGAATTGCCGGGGCTCAGATGCCGCGGCGCTATGTGGCGGAGATGATCTTTGACCGGGTGAGCGCCAGCCGCGTCTACAAGGGAGAGAACTACACGGATGACGCGCCGCTGCAGTATTTTCTTGCAAGCAAAGACAGATCCTGGTATGTAAACGACGTGACGAAGCGGCAGATGGAATTTCTGCTGCGAATGTGGGCCGTTAAAGGCGAGGACTATACCATCCGCTATATCCGGGATGTTTTTCTGCGGGGCAGGAACCGTTACCGATAGGGGGAGCTTAAATTCGGATGCTTCATTTCAAAAAGCCGGGAAATGCCGACTATTATGATTACAATCTGATTGCCGTCATCATCCTTCTCATAGGGTTCGG
>CACZQS010000154.1 GCA_902783325.1 uncultured Lachnospiraceae bacterium | reverse complement strand
GACATCCTGCGGAAATACTCCTGGAAGGTAAAGCGGATCTTCGTCACATCGCCTCCGGAAGCCGCGATCTTTGCCACGGAGCTCGTCACGGCCCAGGCGGCACCGTGATACGGGCTCCAGGAAGATAAATTGGGATCAAATCCATAGCTCATCATCGTGACCGTGTCGGTCCTGCCTTTTTCCACGGGCACCTTAGCGATCATCGTCTGCGTCTCGGTCATCTGGTACTTTCCGCCGTAAGGCATCAGCACTGTCCCCGCGCCGATGGAGCTGTCGAACATCTCCACCAGACCTTTCTGCGAGCAGACATTCAGGTCGCCGAGCAGATGCGTCCACCGGCCTCTCACATCCTCGTCACCGCGTCTGTACCAGGATACCGGGTGCGGATTCAGCTCGGAGATATGACTTGAAGGAATCTCCACCTCCACGTCCGTCTCCTGATGCGCTCCGTTCGTATCGAGAAATGCCCTGGAGAGATTGACGATCTCCTTTCCTCTCCACTTGAGGATGAGCCGCTTCTCCTCCGTCACCTCCGCGACCACCGTCGCTTCCAGATTCTCGGACGCGGCATATTCGAGGAACTGTTCAACATCCTTTTTATCAAGCACGACCGCCATGCGCTCCTGGGATTCCGAGATGGCCAGCTCGGTGCCGTCAAGACCCTCGTATTTTCTCGGCACCTTGTCCAGGTCCACGACCAGTCCGTCGGCGAGCTCGCCTATGGCCACCGATACTCCGCCCGCTCCAAAATCGTTGCATTTTTTGATGAGAAGCGCTGCCTCCTCGCGCCGGAAGAGCCTCTGCAGCTTCCGCTCCGTAGGGGCATTTCCTTTTTGTACTTCCGCCCCGCAGGTGGAAGTGGAGGATGTCGTGTGTTTCTTGGAGGAACCTGTCGCGCCTCCGATTCCGTCTCTTCCTGTCCGTCCGCCGAGAAGAACGATGATGTCTCCCGGGTCGGAGCTGAGCCTCCGCACGGCCCGCCTTGGCGCAGCAGCGATCACGGCGCCGATCTCCATGCGTTTGGCGGCATATCCGCCGTGATAGATCTCCTTTACATATCCCGTAGCAAGCCCGATCTGGTTGCCGTAGGAGCTGTAGCCCCGGGCGGATTCCCTGACCAGCTTCTTCTGCGGAAGCTTTCCCGGAAGCGTCTCCTCCACGGGACGCGTGGGATCGGCCGCGCCGGTCACGCGCATCGCCTGATACACATAGGTTCTTCCGGAGAGCGGATCGCGGATCGCGCCGCCAAGACATGTCGCCGCTCCGCCGAAGGGCTCGATCTCGGTCGGATGATTATGGGTTTCATTCTTGAAATTGATCAGCCATTCCTCTTCCCGTCCGTCCACATCCACGGGCACGACGATGGAGCAGGCGTTAATCTCCTCGGATTCCTCCTGGTCGGCAAGCTTTCCTTCCTTCTTCAGCTTCTTCGCGGCCAGCGTGCCGAGATCCATCAGGCACAGGTATTTGTCCTTCCGGTCCCCGTACAGCTCTTCCCTGTCTTTCAGATAGCGGAGGAAGGTCTTCTCGATGGCCTCCCTGTAATCTCCCTCGCCGAAAGTCACCGTTTTCAGTTCCGTTGAAAATGTCGTGTGCCGGCAGTGATCCGACCAATAGGTATCAAGCACCCGGATTTCCGTCACAGTCGGGTCCCGGTGTTCCTCACCCGCAAAATAATCCTGGATAAACCGGAAGTCCTCAAATGTCATCGCCAGGTTCAGCCTGCGGTAGAGATCCATGAGCGGTCCGTTCTTCATGGTAGTGAAGCCGTGAAATATCTCGATCTCCTCCGCTTCCGGAAGCTGTTCCGTCAGAGACTTCGGTTTCTCCTCCGAAGCCTGCATCGAATCCACGGGATTGATGCAGTGCCTGATCACGCGCTCCATCTCCTCCCCGGTCACATCTCCGATCAGCATGTATGTGACAGCCGTGCGGATCACCGGATCTTCCCGCTCATTCAGGAAGCGGATGCACTGCTGGGCGGAATCCGCTCTCTGATCGAACTGGCCCGGAAGATACATGGCCGAGAAAATACGGGCGGAATCCGCCTCCGGCAGCACCTCCTCATAGACGAGATCGACCGGAGGCTCCGCGAACACGGTCGTCAGCGCTTTGGCATAAGTCTCGTCGGAGACATTTTCTATATCATAGCGAATAAAGACGCGCACATCCCTGACGGATTCAATCTTCAGATAGTGCCGTATTTCGTGCCGCAGACCCCTGGCCTGTACGGCGAATTCCGTTTTTTTCTCCACATAGACTCTTCTGACCATATCGTCACCTCATTTATGGTTCGGTTGTCAAACCATCAAGTATTGATTCCAGCGGATTGTTCCGTGCTTCGCACTCCCACAATCCGCACCCCCATTCGCAATCCGCGGGGCCCCGTCTTCGCTCCGCTGCGGTCGGCGCTAAACGGACGTCCACTGGACGTCCAGCGCCCCCACTACTTGCTCAT
>CACZQS010000153.1 GCA_902783325.1 uncultured Lachnospiraceae bacterium | reverse complement strand
GCGGGTTCTAGGGGCGGACTATGTTGCGACGGGACATTACGCTTCTGTCGTGAAGACGGAGAGCGGAAGATATACGGTGAAAAAAGCGCTGCATTCGGAAAAGGACCAGACCTACATGCTGTGCGCGCTCACCCAGGAACAGCTTTCTGCCACGCTTATGCCTCTGGGAGACCTGTCAAAGAGCGAGGTCAGACGGATTGCGGCGGAAGCCGGGCTGGAGGTGGCTTCCAAACCGGATTCCCAGGAAATCTGTTTTATTACCGACGGGAATTATGCGGATTTCATTGAGAAAAATGCCGGGACCTCCCTTGCGGGAGAGGGCGCATTTGTTGATGAGTCAGGAAATGTCCTGGGCCTTCACAAGGGAATCATTCATTATACGGTAGGCCAGCGGAAGGGGCTTGGGCTTGCCCTCGGGCGGCCGGTCTATGTTAAAGAAATCAATACCAGGAGAAATGAAGTAGTGATCGGGGATGAGGAATCTCTTTACAGCAGGAAGCTGCTCTGCAGGAAGCTCAATTTCATGAGCATTGACGTGCCGCAGGTGGGAGAACCGGTTCCCTGCACGGCAAAGGTCCGCTACCGCCACAGCGGTGAGAGGGCTGTCATTACGCTCCTTGACCATGATCTCCTGTCCGTTGAATTCGAGACCGGAGTCAGAGCAGCCTGCCCCGGTCAGTCAGCCGTATTTTATGACGAAGAGGGCTGTGTGATCGGGGGAGGCGTGATCGCGGAAGTATTGCCGGATCACGAGAACTCCCTGTAGATCTGGGCCAGGCCGCCGTGGGATGTCTCGCGGTACTTCTCATTGAGATCGAGGCCGGTGCGGTACATGGTGGCCACCACTTCGTCAAAGGAGATCTTGCGGGTCGTATAGAGAAAGCGGGAGAGATTGACCGCACTTAAAGCACGCATCGCTGCGACCGCGTTCCGCTCGATGCAGGGGATCTGGACCAGGCCGTTCACGGGATCGCAGGTGAGACCGAGATTGTGCTCCATCGCAATTTCGGCCGCATACTCGATCTGATCGATATTGAGACCGAAAAGGGTTGCCACGGCTGCGGCGGCCATGGAGCAGGCACTGCCGATCTCCGCCTGACAGCCGCACTCCGCGCCGGAGATGCTGGCGTTGGTCTGGATGACATTTCCGATCAGGCCGGCCGCTGCGAGGGCGTCGAGGATCTCTTCCTCAGGGAATCCCCGGTCGTACTGCATATAGTAGAGAATAGAAGGAAGAACCCCGCAGCTCCCGCAGGTCGGCGCGGTGACGACCACATTCTCGGCGGCATTTTCTTCACTCACGGCGTAAGCATAGGCCGCGATCAGGCGGTTCATGGTCACGTCGGCGCTCTCGTTGTAGCAGCGCTTTTCATACAGGAACCTGGATTTCCTCAGGAGGTTAAGGCCGCCCGGCAGGATGCCCTCTGCCCTGATTCCCCGCTCGACGGAATTGCGCATGGCCTTCCACACATTCTGCAGATAATCGTGGAGGGAGGAATCCTCCATCATGCGGATGAATTCCGTGAGAGAGATACTTCTTTTTCTGCACTCGTCCAGAATCTCCGAAAAGTTTTTCTGGGGATACACTTCTTTGTCTTCTGTAGAGGAGACCCCTTCGACCCGGATGGATCCTCCTCCGATGCTGAAGATCCGGACGGCATCTTCCTCCCTGCCGTCCTTGAATGCCTGAAACAGCATGGTATTCGGGTGCGGAAGATCTGTTGTCTCAGTGTCGAAGACGATCTCAGCACCGGGCAGTCCTTCCCGGATCGCTTTCGCGGTGCCGTGTCCCTCGCCGGTGAAAGCCAGGGAACCGAACAGCGTCACGCGGTAAGCGTCCGCATCGGGACAGCGCTCCCGAAAGAGGTGGGAAGCGTTAAACGGACCGACGGTATGGGAACTGGAGGGACCGTTACCGATCTTGTATATATTGGTGATGCTCTTCATGGCCTTTATCCTTTATCCTTTCGTCTCTTTGTGAAGACCAAACTCTTCCGGCAAGAAGCGGGGACAGACGTTCTCCTTGGTCGCGATCACGGAGGCGGCCAGCTTCGTGCCGATTCCGCAGGCTTCCTTTAAGCTCTTTCCGTAGGTCAGGCCTATGGCGGCCCCCGCAAAAAAGGCATCTCCCGC
>CACZQS010000152.1 GCA_902783325.1 uncultured Lachnospiraceae bacterium | reverse complement strand
TACGGGAAATACAATACAACTGCTCTCGATAAGCTGAAACTCGATCTGACGTACATCATGAATTACTCCATCATACTCGACGTACAGATCATCTTCGAGACCGTAAAGATTCTTTTCCAGAAAGAGAGCACGGAGGGATTCTCCGAGGAGCAGGCTGCGAATATCCGGAAATTTGAAGAGGAGCACGGTCTCGTGGGAGTGCAGGAGCAGGATAAGCATAAGACGTGACCGTCTTGCCGGCAGAGGTTTTGAATGGATATGGTTCGGGACAAAGCAAATCATAAACGAATTCTCCTGATCGCGAATACAGCGCGGTTTCTTGTGTTGTTTGAAGAAAATGACATGAAGATCCTGAAAGAGATGGGGTATGAGATCCACTGCGCCAGTAATTTTGCCGGGGAGCAGGACGAGACCGATGCCCGCAGCATTCTGGAGGGACGCGGGGCCGTCACACACCAGATCGATATTGCCCGCTCGCCGCTTTCATATGGAAACCTGCGCGCGTACCGCCAGCTTGCTTCCATTATGAAAAAATACGACTATCAGGCAGTCCACTGCCACACTCCGATGGGCGCGGTGCTTGCCCGCATTGCGGCCCGGCGCTTCGGCGTCGCTCCGGTGATCTATACGGTGCACGGGCTGCATTTTTATAAAGGAGCTCCTCTTAAGAACTGGCTGATCTATTATCCGATCGAAAGCTTCCTGTCGGGATGGACGGATCTGATCATTACCATCAACCGCGAGGATTACGGGCGGGCGAAGAGGCTTCATGCGAAGCATGTGGCGTATATCCCCGGGGTAGGGATTGATACGGCGCGATATGGTCAGTTCAGAGCACCTGATGAAGTAGATGAGGGAAGGAAGAGAGCCGGGAAAATCAGGAAAGAGCTGCAGATTCCGGAGGATGCCCTGGTCCTTCTGACAGTAGGCGATCTGATTGTCCGCAAAAATCAGAAAACTGTGATCGAAGCGCTCTCGAAGACGGGCCGAAACGACCTGTACTACGTTCTGTGCGGGCAGGGGCCCTTAAAAGAAGAGTATGAGAAGATGGCGGAACGTCTCGGCGTCGGAGGACAGATCCGGTTTGCGGGATACAGAAAAGACGTCGGGGATTTTTATACGATGGCTGATCTGTTTGTATTTCCGTCCTATCAGGAAGGTCTGTCAGTAGCTGTGATGGAAGCCATGGCCAACGGACTCCCTATGGTGCTGTCCGGGATCAGGGGAAATGTCGATCTGGTCAGAGACGGTGAGGGCGGGTTTTTGTGCGGGCCTGACGATGCGGAGGCATTTGCCGGAAGAATTGAATTGCTTGCAGAACAGCCGGAGCTCAGGAGAAAAATGGGAGAGAAGAATCTCAGGGAAATTAAGAAGTATGATCTTTCTGAGGCAGACCGGAGAATGCGCCGGATTTATCGGAAAATGCTGGGCGGTGCCGTTTGAGGGGCGGATTGCCGCATGGTCGTCTGAGAAAGAAAAGCGGAGGCATAGATGAAGAACGTAGGGTTGATTATTGCCGGCGGGTCGGGAAACAGGATGCATCAGGATATCCCGAAACAGTTTCTGACTGTGAATGAACGGCCTGTCATCATTTATACAATGGAGGCATTTGAAAAGCATCCGGAGATTGACGCCATTGCAGTTGTCTGTATTCAGGGATGGGAACAGGTGCTTCAGGCTTATGCCAAACAGTTCAATATAACAAAACTCCGGCATGTAATCCCGGGCGGAAAGAACGGTCAGGATTCCATTCGCAACGGGGTGTTTGAGCTCCGGAAGCATTTTGACGATGAGGACATCGTTCTGATTCATGACGCCATCAGACCCATGGTTTCTGCTGAAATCATATCCGACAATATACGTGTCGCGAGAGAATACGGGAATGCGATCACAGTGATTCCCTGCGCAGAGGCGATGCTGCAGACAGAAGACGGAATTGCATCGAGCGGCAGTTATCCGCGCGACCGGTTAAAGAGGACGCAGACGCCGCAGGCCTTTCACATAGGGGACATCTGTGATCTTCACCGCAGGGCTCTGGAAGCAGGAATAACCAATTCTGTCGCTTCCTGTACTTTGAAGATCGAGATGGGCGAGCAGGTCTATTTCTCTATGGGGTCCGAGAAAAATATCAAACTGACTACCGTAGAAGATATTGATATCTTTAAGGCTCTGCTGGCGGCAAAGCGCCTCGACTGGCTGAAGGACTGAATGATGAGCATCTATAACAGTGAGATCTGGATTTCGGATCTGGATGAAGTCATTGCCTCGTTTCCGGAAATTGAGGAATTTGCAGGAAAAAGCGTGATGATTACAGGCTGTACGGGACTCATCTGTTCAGCTGCTGCCGATCTTCTGATCCGGTGGAATGAGACGCATGACGGTTCCATACGCATTCTTGCGGCGGGACGAAGTGAAAAGAAGATACGGGAACGTTTTGCCCCATATGACGGCAGAGAATGGTTCGGGATCGTTCCTTATGATGCGGCTGTCACAAAGGAGCTGGATGTGCCATGCGACTACATCATTCACGGAGCAAGCAATGCCTCTCCAAATAAGATCGTCCGTGAGCCGGTTGAGACGATGCTGAGCAATGTGAGCGGACTGAAGGTTCTTCTGGACTGCGCCAGGAAGCAGCATGCAAAAAGGCTTTTGCTTATATCAAGCTCTGAAGTGTACGGAAAAAAAGAGGGCGGACATTCATATCGGACCGATGAATATGGATATATCGATCTCCTGAATTCCAGAAATTCCTATTCCGTCGGCAAGAGGGCAGCCGAGACTCTTTGCGCGTCTTATGCGGATGAATATGGCGTGGAGTCGGTGATCATCCGGCCGGGGCACATCTACGGACCGACCGCGCTTAAGTCCGACAACCGTGTCTCCTCCGCATGGGCTTATGCGGCTGCCGAGGGGAAGGATATTGTGATGAAGAGCGACGGGGCGCAGATACGAAGCTATTGCTATTGCCCGGACTCGGCCTCGGCGATTCTGACAGCACTCGTCAAAGGCGAAAGCGTACACGCCTATAATATCTCAAATCCGGATTCCGTGATTAGCATCAGGGAAATGGCACAGATTCTTGCCGACTCGGCAGGAGTAAATTTAAGAATGGAGCTGCCCACGGAGGAAGAAAGGAAAGGCTTCAACCCCATGAGCAATTCCTCTCTGGACGGTTCGGAGCTCCTTGAACTCGGATGGAAGGGGCTTTTCGACGCAAACCGCGGATTCAGGCATACAATAGAGATTATAAAAGAGGTTTTTTAATTGGATTGATTGGAGAGAGACGATGGCCGATACGGTGAAAAGCGGAGGACGCCTCCTCACGGACGAGGAACTTAAAAAACTGCAGAAGATGTTTCTTGAGATGGCTGAGGAAGTGGATGAAGTCTGCAGAAAAAACAATATCGTCATGATGCTCAGCGGCGGGAGTGTGCTCGGCGCCGTCAGGCATCACGGGTTCATACCGTGGGACGATGACCTGGACATCAATATTCCCAGAAAGGATTTCGAGAAGTTCAAGAAGGTCTTCCGGAAGGAACTGGGGGAAAAGTATAAGCTGTATGCGCCGAATTACCATCACACCGCCATTTACAGAATCGGGAAAATAGAGAACCCGGATGTCTCATTGATCGATAAGTTCGGCAACCGGCACGGTTTGATGCTTGATATATTTCCGATCGAGAACGTGCCGGAGAGCGCTGTGCTCCAATATATAATCGGGATCCGGTCATCCGCACTGATGTGGGTGGGCATAAGGGTCTTTGAATATGAGTGCCGCAATAACAAGAATTATCATATTTCAGCCGGAAAAAGGATTCTGGGAAAGATCTTCAGCTTTCGTCCTTCATGGAAATGGTTTGATCTTGCAGATTATGCCGTGCGGTATCCTAAAGAGACTTCGCTGGTGGGAATTCCTGCGGGGAGAGGGCATTACTTCAAGGAGATCTACAGGAGAGCAGATATGCTTCCCGTTGAATATGTAGATTTTGAAGATACGAAGATGCCCGTTCCGAACAATGCGGACGCCTATCTCTCAAAACTCTACGGGGATTATATGGTCATTCCCGAGGAGAGCAAGAGAGAAAGGCACAAGATCTGGGATCTGCAGTTTACTAAAAATTCGTCAGATAGCGGGACGCATATGTGAACAGCCAGTACGGCAGGTAATTGGTCTTCCGCATGATGGAAAGCAGAGAGCCGGTTCTGCTGGTCACCTCAGCTTCATAGTATATGTCCGGCCAGGTTGTCCTGGCTTTGCGCTCATAAGTTTTCAGGGCACGAAGATTTTTTCTGCTCGTCGGCAGGATCAGAAACAGCTTGAATGCAGACATATAGTAGACGGAAGTCCGGCGGAGGATATAGTCGTATCCTTCGCATTCTTTATGAGACTCGCAAAAATCATAGAGCAGGTGGTTGACGCGCAGCAGATCGTTGATGTGGCGGATGCGGGACTCCCGGCTCATGCTCTGCCCGTCACGGCCCAGACGGTATGAGTACAGTGCCTTTTTGATACAGCGCACATCCTTCGCTTTGGAAAATGGCACTGTCGAAAAGATCTGATCCGTATACAAGGTATGCGCCAGGCACTTTACGCCGGATTCTCTGAGCAGCTCCGTCCTGATTGTGAGATACCAATGGGAAAGGGGCCTTACGGGATAAAAATCGGCGACACTTACGACTTCGCCGTCGTCCATTCCCGTTGGATCGAGCAAAGTGCGCGTTTCCGTGACATTGTACATCGGAGTGATGATGATGTCTTCGTCGGCCGTTTTCAAAGCGCTTAAGTAAGAGCGGAAACTGTCGTTGTCAAACCAGTCGTCCCCGTCCAGAAGCTTGAAATATTTGCCGGATGCGTGACGGATACTGTAGTTGACGGTCGTCCCGTATCCGCCGTTCTCCTTGTGAACGGGAATGAATGTGTCCGGATACTGATCACTGAAAGTGCCGGCAATCTCCAGTGTGTTGTCTGTCGCTCCGTCATCGACGATGAGCACCTCCAGGTCATCCATGAATTCGGGGACGATGAGAGAGGATAGCGCCTCTTCGATATAATCGGCGACATTATAGGCGGCGACAGATATGGTCAGTAATTTCTGCTTCATTGACAAGGTCATCCTCCGTGAAGTAGTATTTTATAAGAGTATAACACGATCGGAGGGTTTACGTTGAAAATTTGTTTCCTCATCGCTTCGACGAACGTCGCCGGCGGCGCCAACCGCTCGCTGCTGGATCTTTTGCTGTGCCTGAGAGAGGACGGTCATGACTGCAGTGTTGTTATGAACGCGCACGGAACGATGGAGCAGGCCCTTGACGATCTGGGGGTTTCGCACAAAGTGATTCCGTTTGTCTCAGAGATGAAGCGCAGAAAGCTCAGCACGAATCTGACGAAGCAGGCGGTAAATGTGTACGCAGAAGCAAAGCTCATGCTCTATCTGAAGCGCGGCGGGTTTGATCTGTTCCACAATAACAGTCTCCCCGTCCTTGCGGGCATGGATGCGGCGGCGCAGATCGGGCTGCCCTATATCTGTCATATACGCGAGAATATATGGGAGGGCTTAGGCAACGAGTTCAGCAGCCCGAAAAAGGCAAAGCGGCTTATAGAGGGAGCAGCGCGGACAATTGTGATCTCGGATTATATCCGGAACACTTATGAGGCCTTTGCGCCCTCAGCCCGCTACCTGCGGATCTACGACGGGATCCAGATTCGGGAATACTATGAGGAGAAAGAAATTTTCACCGGGGTACAGGTCACAGCCGCGATCATCGGTGTGATTAACCCCCATAAGAATCAGAAAGATGCGGTGAAAGCTGTTGATATCCTGAAGAAAAGAGGATACGGGAATGTCAGGCTCCTCGTTGTCGGAATGATAGGAAAATGGCACGAATCGAGACGGTACGGAGAAGTTCTTCAGGAGCAGGTAATGAAGAGGGGTCTTGATGAAGTCAGTTTTATTCCGCCCATAGAGGATACGGAGGAACTGAGAACCCTGCGCAGAGGCTGTGATATCAACCTGATCTGCTCGAAAGCAGAGGGAATGGGCAGGACCACGATTGAAAGCATGCTTTCCGGAAGTCTCACGATAGCGGCGGATGCGGGAGCGACACCGGAACTGATCAGAGACGGTGAGACCGGACTGCTGTATAAATGCGGAGATCCCCGGGATCTCGCAGATAAGATAGAATACGCAATAAAGAACACAGAACAGATGCGCACTATTGCGAGAGCAGGACAGGATTATGCGCGGAAGAGCTTTGATCCCGGACTTTACGGACGGAAGATTGAGGAACTGTACACAGAAGTACTTGGCGGGCGTTAACGAAAATAATCTGTTGGATGCTGGATGATACCATGGGATACCTGGCAGGCGTTATTACCGGTGGAATTGCATTTGCGAAGATGAGAAGCAAGATTGCCTACTTGCTTGTTTTTTGCTATGCCTGGATTCTCTTCGGTTTGAATACATTCAATCTGGATTACGAAAACTATCAGGCCAGATTCAACGGGGCCGGGGGTCTGATTTCCGAGCCCATATTTCTGTTCCTTCTCAAGGTGTTCCGCAAAGCGGGATTCAGCTATCAGTCCTTTCTCTTTGTTTATGCCTTTGTCTGTCTGGCGCTCATCTCCGTGATTGTTCTCAAATTCTCGCCCTATCCTGCCGCGGTTCTGTTTCTCTATCTCATATTTCCGTTTTGTCTGGAGACGGTGCAGATCCGGTTTTTTCTGGCAGAGGCGATCGTGATTGCGGCAGCCTGTCTGATCCTGAAATACAAGGTCTCCACGAATCCGCTGCTGGTTATAGGTTATCTGGTTTTAATCGCACTGGCGACGGGGATCCATTACTCTGCCGTTTTCTATCTGATATTTCTGGTGCTGTTTTTAAATGAAGAGAGATTCAGCTTCATACAATATGTCATGATTCCCGTGCTGTTTGCCGGCGTGTGTATAGCTCTGCCGCTGTTCTTTGAACTCGCGGGATCCTTCATCGGAATGGAAAAGGCGAATGCCTGGATCAGCGGAATTGAGAAAGCATCTATGACCAGGGTGATGCGCCTTATTATAGTCAGAGGAGGTATGCTGTTTCTGTGCCTGATCGCGCGGCATCTTCCCTGGCGGGAAGACGTAATGTATGACGAGGATAAAGAGGCAAATGCGTTTGACCGCACATTATTCTTGCTGACGATGTATTCCATGCTGTTTACGCTCCTTGAGATATCCTTAAGCAGCTCCTACGAGAGACTGACGCGGCCGGGACTCTTATTCGGGTGGATCTATATCAGCAGAAGAATCAGTCTCACGGACCGCCTCACGAAGCTTACTATGTGGATCCTGATGCTCGGACTCACATTTGTGAATTTTTATACGAACCTGTTCATGGGTGTCGGAAGAGGCGGAACGCCGCTGTTCCAGTCCGTATTTTTATGTATGTTTCAAAATAACGCTTTGTTCTGATATGGCAGGGAAGGGGAAAAGATATGAATCAGACGGATTTCAGGATGAGAGAGGATGCGCCGATCGATTTCTTTGATCTCATAAAGAGATTTCTGATTGAGTGGAGAGCAGTGGTTATTTTTGCACTGCTTCTCGGCGGAGTGGCCTTCGCTGTCTATAACCGCCGGGAGGCGCGCAAAACCGCGCAAAAGGCGGAGCAGACCGCGGAACAGACGGAATCGGCTGCCCAGTCCACGGAAGCAAGCCTTCGCGCGGGGCTTACGGAGGATGAACTGAATGCGGTCCTGCTCGCAGTGCAGCAGGAGAATTCCATAAATGTGAGGACGAAGTACCTTACGGATGCTGCGTGGCTGCAGAGTGATGACGACCAGTATGAATTGGTTTATTTTCTGATCAGGCTGCAGGGAGATTGGGTGAAGCCGACCGCACTGAAGCGCTACTATGGCGGGTTTATCTATTCTTCTGATTATCTGAAAGAGCTTGCCGCACTTAGTGACGGGAAGATAAATGAAGCGGACGCCTCGGAGCTGATCACGATGGATATGATGATTACCGGCGCGGATGAGGAACCCGGGGAGGCGCAGACAATCGCGCTCGCCGTAATGGTTCCGGAGGGAATCTCTTCGGAGGATGTGATCGAAACCACGGAAAAAGCGTTCTTCAAATATAAGGAGACAGTGGATGAACAGGTTGGAGAACATACTCTGCGTTTTGACCAGGAGGATATTCGAAACCGGTATGATCAGAGTCCTGTCGGCCGGCGAAGGGATGTTCTTTATGAAATCTATAATCTGAAGGCGCAGATGAAAGCAACGGTCGACACCTTTTCCTCAAAGCAGAGAATGCTCTTTGAGAAGATGACAGGATCCATCACGGAGGAGGAGCTCACAACCGTTTCCACATCGACGACAAAAGGCTATGGAAAGGGTGTCTTCCTTGCAGGTGCGGTACTCGCAGTGTTCCTGTATTTCTGCCTGATGATCTTAAGGTCTCTTATCCGCTCCAGAATTCACACGAAAAAGGAACTGACAGGAGTGCCGTATCTGGGAGAGGTTCGCTCCTATCATGCCAGGAACATAGCCGATGCATTTATCAGGAGCAAATTCGTATACCGGCTGTTTTACGGGAAATATTCTGAGAAAAAGCAGGTTCTTGAAATGTCTGAGCTGGCTGCCGGAAAACAGCAGAACGATCAACTGACGCTTCTTGAGATCGGCGGCCCGAACGAGGTGATGAAGGAAATGTCCGCTGAATTGACGAAGACAGTTTCCGGCATCGGAATTCAGACGAAAGAAGTCATTTCTGAACAGAATAAAAAGATGTCGCCATCTGCGATCGGAACGGATCAGGCAATGATTCTTATAGTCGGAGCCGGAACAGCCAGATATGAATCGGTAAAAGAAATCGTATCGGTTTGTTCCCTGGCAGACAACCGGATTCTCGGATATATCCTTTGCGGCGTGTAATCATCGGAGATGCTGTCTGACTGTGATAAAGAAAAGGATAGGTTATGCCAAAACAGTTTGCGTTTTTTTTGCCTCAATTTCACAGGATCCCCGAAAATGACGAGTGGTGGGGCGAGGGCTTTACCGAGTGGGTGAATGTAAAGAAAGCGAGACCGCTCTACAGAGGCCATAATCAGCCGAAAGTTCCTCAGCACGGAAGGTATTACAACCTTCTGGATAAAGAAACCGTACAGTGGCAGACCGGTCTTTTGAAGAACTATCATGTAGACGGACTGATTTATTACCACTATTATTTCAAAGGCAGGAAACTGCTGGAGAAACCGGCCGAGAACCTGCTGAAGTGGAAGGATATTGACCAGCCGTTCTTTTTCTGCTGGGCAAATCACTCCTGGTTCCGCACCTGGGAGGGGTCCGCAAAACTGCTCGTGAAGCAGGAGTACGGAAGCAGGGAGGACTGGCAGCGTCATTTTGAATATCTGCTTCCGTTCTTTCAGGACAGCCGGTATGAAAAACGAGACAACAAGCCTCTGTTTATGGTTTTTAAAAGTGAATTTCCCGAAAAACACGAGATGTTTTCTTTTTTTGATGAGGCGTGCAGGAATCACGGATTTGACGGAATCTGCATCATAGAAACCTGGAACAGCGACAAAGGGCAGGTGGATGTGGAAGATTTCAAAACCGGAATGTCAGAGCACACGGAATTTGTTTTCGCAAGAGAACCGGGACTTGCCAGGGAACAGTTTTTCAAATCCATTCTGTATAAGCCGGAGCGGATCCGGAGAAAATGCCGCAGGAGTCTGAAGAAGCTGCTGAAACTGCAGCTTCCGGAGATCTTCTCAGGTGATGAGCTGTACAGGCAGAAGCTTAAGACCGAAAAACATGATCCGAGGGTGATACACGGGACATTTTTTGAATGGGATAATACGCCCAGACACGGCGGCAGAGGCTATGTCATCACACCGGTTTCAAAGCAGCTGTTTTTCCGGTATATGGATCAGGTGCGCGATGAAGAATATCTTTTTATCAATGCGTGGAATGAATGGGCCGAGGGAATGATGATCGAGCCTACGGAAGCATACGGGGCAAGGTATCTGGAATGGATCTCGGAATGGGTTGAAAAGAATGATAATCGATAAGCTGAAAAGACGAATGGACTCCGACCGCAGAAGGAAGGAGTGGAGAAGGCGGAATCCCCACAACGGCACAACCTGTGAGAATGTCTTTGATTACGATAAGGTGTCAGTCGGGAATTATACCTACGGAGCGCTGACCGTTCTTACCTTCGGCCGGGACAGCTGCCTGCGGATCGGATCATTCTGCTCGATCGCATCAGGAGTAGTATTTAATCTCAGTGCGGATCACTTTCTCAATCATATTTCGACCTTTCCGTTTCAGACAGCCGCCCTTGGAAAACCGGCTGTAGAAGCGGCAAGCAAAGGAGATATTGTCATCGGAGATGATGTGTGGATCGGACAGAATGCCCTGATTATGTCGGGCGTCACGATCGGTCAGGGAGCCGTTGTTGCGGCGGGGGCTGTTGTTACGAAAGACGTTCCTCCGTATGCAATAGTGGGCGGCGTCCCTGCCGGGATCATCAAAAAGCGGTTTTCGGAGGAATTGGTTGAAGAACTCTGTAAGATCGACTACTCGCGTCTGACAAAAGAGATGATTGAAGAGCATGTGTCAGAGCTGTATGAGGAGCTTCAAACGAAGGAGCAGCTTTACTGGATGCCCAGGAAGAACAGCAGCAAATAGGATAGGAGCATTTTTGGGGAGATGGAATCCGGCAATAAAAAACTGGCGGTGAACGCCGCGCTGAATACAGCAAAAACGGTTCTGGGACTGCTGTTTCCGCTCATAACATATCCTTATGTGTCCCGTGTGCTCGGAGTTGACAATCTGGGGATCTATACGTTCAGTGTTTCCATTGTCTCTTATTTTCAGCTTCTGGCTGCTCTCGGTGTTACGCCCTATGGGATCAGGGAGGGGACTCAGTATCGGAATGACAAAGAAAAGATAGAAGAGTTTGTGTCAGAAGTCTTTTCGATTAATCTGATCTCAACCGCCTTTTCCTATCTGGTACTGGGACTGTGTCTCGCTGTGGTGCCGAAACTGGCAGACTACAGAACGGCTATTCTCATTCTGAGCATAGAGATTATTGTGACTACGGCAGGAGTCGCCTGGGTGTGCAATATCTATGAGGACTTTTTATTTATTACAGTCCGCACTCTTGCGATCCAGGTTGTATCCCTGCTTTTCACCTTCCTGTTCATCAGAAGCGAAGGCGATGTATTAAAATATTGTGCGATTATGGTTCTTGCGAGTTCCGGGGCCAATCTGCTGAATTTTTACTATATCAGAAAAAAGTACTGCAGATTTCGATTTACGCTGCATATAGACTGGAAAAGACACCTGCGGCCTATTTTAGTGATTTTTTCGACCTCTGTGGCAATTACCATATATGTGAGCTCGGATTCTACGATGCTCGGGTTCATGACTTCTGATCACGAGGTCGGCCTTTACGGAACAGCGGTTAAGATTTATACAATCCTGAAGAATCTGCTGGCGGCGCTGCTGATTGTACTGATCCCCCGTTTTTCTTATATGTTTTCAAAGGGTGAAGAGGAAGAGTCCCGCAAGTTGTTCTCAAAGGTTTTTTCCATACTGTCGATCCTGATGCTTCCGATGATTGTCGGATTGTTCATGCTGAGTGAGGACGTAATATTACTGATTTCGGGAGAAGCGTATCTCGGAGGTGCACCGGCGCTCCGCATTCTCAGTCTGGCTGTGCTGTTTTCGTTATATGCATATTTGTACACCCAGTGCATCCTGATCCCCGTGAAGCGGGAGGACGTTGTATTTAAGGCGACACTGCTTGGCGCGGTATCCAATGTAGCATTGAACCTGGTGCTGATTCCTGTTTGGGGAATCAATGCCGCGGCATTTACGACCATTGTCGCGGAAGCGATTACGTTCTCGTTTGCTTATTATCAGGGCAGACGTTTTGTCCGTTTGGAGAACATCCTGGGTTCCCTTGCGGCATCGGCGGCCGGCTGTATCGGTGTAGTCGCCGTCTGCCTGCTCGCACAGCGGATCGAGCATCTGTTTCTCAGACTGGGAACGGCAGTCCTCGGATCGGCAGTTTTGTATTTTGTGATCCTCATAGCATTAAGAAACCGTGAAGCAATTGATCTTATTCATCTTGTGTTGAAAAAACGCTGATTTCATGAGGGAAATGATACTATGAGCAGTCTTGTGAAGCGATGCGGCAGAAAGCTCAAAAACAGTGTTCTGACCAACTGGTATGAGCACAAGTACAGCTTTCCGGATTTGCTGGATGAAACGTGTTATAAAGAAAAGGCCGAAAAGCTGCAGAGGATATCTTCCGGGGACGGAAAGAAAGTCTTTTTTATCATGCAGCGAAGTCTCTCGGGAATGGGGCTTTATACGTATGTATGCGTCTTTATTTCTTTTATAGCCTATGCGGTCGACAACGGAATGATCCCGGTAGTCGATCTCAAGAATTCCCCGAATATCTATCTGCCGGAGAACAACACGGAAGGAATCAATGCGTGGGAGCTGTTCTATCAGCAGCCATGCGGGTATACTCTTGAGACGATTCCCAGAGATGCGGAGATGATATACAGTTCTCCTGTCTATCTGCCGGACAGGACGCCATTTTTAAAATCGATGAATGATGAACGGGAATGGAAACTGTATGCGAAAATCTATAAAGATTTTATCAGGCTGAAT
>CACZQS010000151.1 GCA_902783325.1 uncultured Lachnospiraceae bacterium | reverse complement strand
CATGAAGGCTCTGGAAGGTGAGAAAATCAGCTTTACCAGCACGGATCTGGACGGCAATACCGTGACCAGCGAAGAACTCTTCAAGGACAATGAGATTACGATGGTCAACTTATGGGGCGTATGGTGCATCAACTGTGTAAATGAGATGGAAGAGCTGGCCGAAATCAATACCCGTATTCAGGAAAAGGGCTGCGGCATCGTCGGCATCGAATGGGAAGAGGAACCGGGAGAAGAAACCTATCAGAAGGCCAGGGATCTGCTTAAGGAAAAAGGAACCAATTATCCGAGTGTTCTGATGCCTGAAGGTGTTGCGGCATTTGAGGCCGTTAGCGGCTTCCCGACGACATTCTTTGTGGACCGCGAAGGCACGATCCTGACAAAACCGATCGTCGGCGCGAAAGTGAAGGAATATGAACCGACTTTAGAGACCCTTCTTGAAGGCAAATCTGTTCCGGAGACGGAATCAGCTGCTGCGGGAACCTTTTCTTACCGGGTTCTGGTGAAAGATGAAGAGGGTCAGCCTATTGAGGAAGTCACCGTACAGTTTTGTGATGAAAACGCCTGCAGGCTGGGCGAAACGGATGAGGACGGCTGTGCCGTATTTGAAGTTTCCGAAGAGAAGAACTATGAAATTCACGTTGTAGACGCGCCGGAAGGCTATGCCTATGATGAGGAAGAAGTTATCAGCGCGGGTGATGCCTCTTCCGATACGACGATTGTTCTGAAAAAGGAATAATGAACATTGAATAAAAAGGCATTGAATCCGACAGGATTTCCTGTTGGATTCAATGTCTTATTTCATTAACGGAATATAGAAGGGACATAGAATACTATGACATTCATTCAGGACTTGCGCAGAGAATATATGGAGCTGATCGATGCAGACCCGGAGAAAAACCGCAGAGGTGCTCTGGCGCTGAAAGACAATATGGAGCGCTCGCCTCTTTATTATCATGACCGGTTTGTATCCAAAACCCTTCAGATTCCCAGATTGTATTCGGAGAGCGATGTGGAGGCTTTCCGGGAGATCGTCTCCACGAGCTATCAGATCTTTGAGAAGGTGATCCGGGAATATCTGAGCCATGAGGACTACCGGGCCCTCTTTCCGTTCTCCAAAGAGCTGGAGGAGCTGATCCTTCTGCCGCGCGGATACGACGAAGTGCTTCCGATGGCGCGGTTTGATATCTTTTATCACGAAGATACCGGAAAGTTCTATTACTGCGAGATCAACACCGACGGGACCAGCGGCATGAATGAGGACCGCCTGCACGATGAACTCAATCTCGACAATCCGGCACATCAGGAAATGCGGCGGCGCCATCACTTCCGGACATTTGAGCTGTTCGACAGCTGGGTCCGCACATTCACGGACCTGTACCGGACATATGAAAGAAGGGTAGAGCATCCCAACATCGCAATCGTTGATTTCCTTGACACCTGTACTCTGCGGGAGTTTCAGGAATTTGCGAGACATTTTCAGAGAGCGGGATACGACTGTGAGATATGCGATATACGCGAACTTAGATATGAAAACGGATCTCTGATATCCGCTTCCGGACACGTGATCGACGCGATCTACCGCCGGGCCGTCACCACCGACATCATCGCACACAAAGAGGAAGTGCAGCCATTCCTGAATGCCGTGCGAAACGGCGCCTGCTTTATGGCCGGAGCCTTCTGCACCCAGATCATTCATCACAAGTATTTATTCCACGTGCTGCACCTGCCCAGAACGATGCAGTTCCTGACGGAGAGTGAGCAGGAGTTCGTGCGGGAGCATATTCCTTACACCTGTCCGTTCAGCAGGGAATACATCTCCAGGGAAGAAGTACTGCTGCGCAAAGACCGCTATATCCTGAAGCCGGATGATTCTTATGATTCCAACGGAGTGTATGCCGGAGTCGAGTACAGTCAGGAAGAATGGAATAACCTGGTGGACCGCGTCTATGAAAACGGTTATATCTGTCAGGAATATGTACCGCAGTATGCTACGGAGAATATAGACTTTGCTTTCGGAGACGGAAAGTGGCACAAGTACATCACCATGGCCGGCCTCTTTGTCTATTGCGGAGAGTTTGCCGGGGTGTTTTCGAGGGCGGCGGAAGGAGGCGGGATCATCACGCCTCATCGAAACAAACGCGCGCAGGCCACTTACGTCGTCTCATAATAAGAAAGATCTCTTTTCATCGGGAAATGACCTACTTAAGGAGGACACTATGACGGACATCGATTCAATTCTTAAATCATTGCGGACAAAAGCACTTGAGGATCCGCAGTTTGCGGAGCTGCTTCTTGGTACGCGTTCGGATGCGAATCCGGTAAGCAGCTTCTGTCAGGTCGTGCGGGAACAGGGGTATCCGCTGTACGAGATGGATCTTGTAAATGCCGGCGAGGAATACTATGCCAATATGCGGAGGAGTACGAACGGCGGAGGGGAGAACTCGCCGCTGCTTTGCGGGGAAGATGATTATTACGAGCTGTTTATGGATGAGCTGGAAGAGATTTCCCGGCGGAGGGAGCGCAGATAGCGGCACGGGCTGATCTGTGATAAAATAAAAGTAACTATTTAAGGTCAGCACATTCTCAGGTAAAAACGATCGTGATGTATGACTGCAGATGAAATAAAGAGAAAGGTTTAATCAGGGAAGAGGAGGAATTCATCATGGCAGCTGAGAAAACTGCTAAGAAAAACGGCAAGCAAAAATGAGGAGGTGTGAGATGAAATCGATGTTGAGAAAAGGGTTGGCATTTCTTTTATCTGCTGCTTTATGTGCCGGTCTGGTACCGCTCCTGGCATTTCCTGCCCTGGCTGCGGAATCGCATGAAGGCTGGACGTCTGTGACCAAGCTGGACACTCTGTATGACGCTTCTACAGAAAGCTTCTATATTGTGAACGGCGGAAACTACTATCTGGACGCCGACATCACAACGGACAAGGCTCTGCTCATCAAATCGGGCGTCACCGTCAATCTGTGTCTGCACAGTCATAAGCTGACCTCGAACAACCTCTTAAGGACCGTCATGGTCGAGAAGGGCGGCGTCTTCAACATCACGGACTGCGGGGCGCATTCGGGCTGTCTTCTGAACGAAAACCCGAGTACCGCTGCAAAAAGTGCCGTCACGGGTATGGGCGGCAATATTACGATCGACGGCGGATTGTTTAAATCCAACAGTTACGGCATTATTCTGAAAGAAGGCAGTACCCTGAATATGAACGCGGGAGAGGTGCAGGGCGTCTCCGCTGGACTTTATCTGTTTGATTCCTCCGCCAATATTAAAAACGGTCAGATCAGCGCCAAGACCGGAATCATGATCGACACTTCCAAGGATACCCCCACGGAAGTCCGGGTACTGAACGGCAGGATTGAAGGAACGGTCTGTGCAGTCATGATCAAAGGAGCCGGGAAAGCGGAGGCCAGACTGAATATAGCTGGCGGTGAGCTCTTAGGCCCCGCTAAGGGAAACTGCATTAAGTTTTCCGGAAGCAAGGTGTTTGCGGAGCTTTCCGGCGGTGATTTCCGGGGCGAGTTCGTCCGTCCGGATACAAAAACGGATTATAAGACGCTCCTGAAAGCGACAGGAGGCAGATATACGGTGAGCACGGTCTATTATTTCCTTGCTGACGGATATAAAGCAGCAGGTACCGGAAGCTCGGATTATCCCTATACTGTCGAGAAGGCAAGCTATACGGTGACATTTGTCGACGGAGGCGGAAAGACTCTCAGTACCCAGAAGGTTGCGCACGGAGAAAGTGCTGCAGCGCCTGCAGTTCCTGAGAGGGAAGGATATGCATTCGACAAGTGGGATAAGGACTTCTCGAAGGTCACCTCCGACCTCACCGTTACGGCGCTGTGGAAGTGCACTGAGAAAAAGGATCTGAAGCAGATAACCGGATTCAAGGTGAAGGCCGGGAAGAAGCGGTTCACGGCGACGTGGACAAAGCCGACGGGCAGTGCGCTGAAAAAGATTGGAGGATATGAAATCCAGTACAGCCTGAACGTAAGCTTCCCCGCGGCGAGAACCGTGACGAAGAAGGTCGCCAAGAGCAAGAAGAAGCTTGTCGTCAAGAAGCTTACAAAGAATAAGAAGTACTATGTGCGGATCCGCGCTTACCGGATGGACGGGAAGACTAAGCACGTATCGCCGTGGAAGATGAAGAAAGTGAAGATTAAATAAAAAAAACCCGCCGGCCGGAGCGTGTTCACGGGATAGATATGTGTGAGACCGGACACCTCCGATACAGGATTATCAGTCCTGTACTCCTCCTAAGAACCGGCGGGGCTCTTTACATTTTAAACGAAAAACGGGAAATTGAAAAGAGGCCGCGAATAGTAACCATTCATATTTTAAGAAGGATGGTGAGAAGATGAACAGCAAAGCGATTCCGCAGGAAAACATTCTGGGAACTGAAAAGATCGGGAAGCTGTTGATGACCTTTGCCGTGCCCGGCATTATATCAATGGTCGTCAACTCGATCTACAACATCGTGGACCAGATCTTCATCGGCCGCGGTGTGGGCTATATGGGAAACGGCGCTACCAATGTGATCTTTCCCATGTCTGTGCTGGCCCTTGCATTTGCCATGATGATCGGCAACGGGGCCGGAGCTTATATGAGTCTGATGCTGGGCAGAAAACAGGAGGAGGATGCCGCCAGAGGTGTTGCGGCGGGCCTCATCGGTCTCGTCGGCATCGGTTTTATACTGATGGCACTCTATCTGATTTTTATGGAACCGCTGTGCCGCATGTTCGGCGCAACAGATGCCATCCTTCCCTATGCTCTGGATTACGGGTATATCATCGCCCTGGGCATGCCCCTGTTCAGTATCTGTGCGGGATTTTCAAGCATCATACGATCTGACGGAAGTCCCGCGTGGAATATGGTCGGTCTGCTGACAGGATGCCTTATCAATATTATTTTTGACCCGCTGTTTATCTTTGTGTTCCACATGGGAGTCAAGGGCGCTGCCCTTGCCACCATCCTGGGACAGCTGGCCAATGCGGTGATTGCCCTCCTGTATCTGAAACGTCTGAAGACCGTAAAGCTGACCAGGGAAGTATTCCGCAGATGGAAAGAAGCGCTTCCTTCCGTGCTGGGCCTCGGCACGTCCAGTTTTATCTCCCAGTTCGTAATGGTGATCACGATCGCCGTCCAGAACAACGTCCTGGTAAGGTACGGTGCCGTGAGCGAGTACGGCGCCGAGATTCCCATGACGGCCCTCGGCGTCACGATGAAGATCTTCAGCATCCTCTCGGCTATTCTGATCGGTCTTGCCACCGGCGCCCAGCCGATTCTCGGATATAACTACGGAGCGGGCAAATACGACCGCGTGAAGGAGACATTTAAGGATATCATGGTCATCAGTATCGGCGCCATGTGCGTGGCCTGGGTGATCTTTCAGCTGTTTCCGGAACCGATTGTGGGTATCTTCGGAACCGACTCGGAGATGTATACGCAATTCTCCGTCCGCTGCCTGAAGATCTTCCTGATGGGAATTCCTGTCGGTGCCGTACCGCTGATGAGCAGCAATTTCTTCCAGTCTGTCGGAAAACCTGTTCAGGCCTCAATCGTGTCACTGTCCAAACAGATCCTGTTCATGATTCCTCTGACGCTGCTGCTTCCCGGATTTCTCGGAGTTGAGGGTGTGCTGTGGGCAGGCTGCTGTTCGGATCTGCTGGCATTTATCCTCTGTCTGTATCTGTTCAAGAAGTATTGGAGTTCGCTCTTTACGGTTTCGGAAGTCACAGCTCCTTCTCAGGAGGCGGAAGCTTTCAGCGGTGCCGGTTATCTCGGAGACGGCCAGGTGGCCGCGGAGGATGCGCCGAATGTGGTTATCACGATCGGACGCACTTACGGCTCTCCGGGCAGCGAAGTAGGAAAAGCGATTGCCGAAGAGCTCCATATCCCATATTATGACGGGGAAATCATGGAACATGCGGCACAGAATTCCGGACTCAGCAGACGTTACCTCGAGCATGTCGACGAGAAGATGCGCGGCTATAACCTGATCTATAACATCGCCCCGCTCTGGAATATCGACGCGGACGCCATGAACACGCTTCGCAGAATGGGAGATGAAGCCCAAAGTGAGATTATCCTGAAAGCGGCTCAGGGACCATGCGTGATCATCGGACGGAGAGCCGACCAGGTTCTGCGCGGACACGCGAATGTCGTAAGGATCTTTATCACGGCAAAGATGGAAGACCGGGTCAAAGCAGTCAGCGAGTCCGAGCACCTGAGCGAGGAAGAAGCTCTCAAGAAGATCGAAGAGATCGACAAGCACAGGGCGAGGTATTACGGCGCTCTGAACGGTATGATCTGGGGGCGTGCCGACAACTATGATATCTGCATCAACACGTCCGCCACAAGCGTGAACGGCGCGATCTTCATGATCAAGCATACCGTGGAAGGAAAACTGATCCAGATGCATATACTGCATCAGGACTGAATTTATACTAGTTCACTTAATTATCTGCCGAGGCAGATGATTTAGTGAACTGCATATACAGCAACGGATGCCTGCCAATCGGCAGTG
>CACZQS010000150.1 GCA_902783325.1 uncultured Lachnospiraceae bacterium | reverse complement strand
CTCCTCAAGCAGATCTATAATCGTCTTCGACACCTTCGTCCGCTCCCGAAAATCATCCTTGCTGAGGAAAGGCCCCTTCTTCGCCTCCGCCTCCACGGCGACGGCCTGCGTATCGCCCATGCCGGCCACCGAATTGAGCGACGGCATAATCTTCCCGTCGATCACCTGGCAGCGCGTCGCCTTCGCCCTGTAGAGATCCAGCTTCATAAACTCATAGCCCCGCGCGTACATCTCCCGCACGAGCTTCATATCGTCGAATTCGTCCTGCTCCTTCTGCGACGGCGCCGGATTCTTCCGGATCAGGTCCGAATAGTATTCCAGCTTCTCCCGGCCCTGCGCCATTTTCTCATAATCGAAGGTCTTGGCGCGGATCGAGAACATCGCCGCGTAATAGGCAAGCGGATAATTGATCTTGTAGTAGGCGATGCGGAAGGCATTCATCACATAGGCCGCCGCGTGCGCCTTCGGGAACATATAGGCGATGCGCTTGCAGGACTCGATGTACCACTCGGGCACCTCGTGCTCCCGCATCTCCGCCTCCTGCTCCGGAGTGAGCCCCTTGCCCTTCCGGACCGCTTCCATAATCTTGAAGCTGTGCTCCGGCTGAACCCCCCAGTTGATGAGATTCAGCATGATGTCGTCGCGGGTGCAGATCGCCGTGCCGAGCTTGCAGAAGCCCTCCCGGATGAAGTACTGGGCGTTGTCCAGCCAGACATTGGTCCCGTGGGACAGCCCGGAGATCCGGATCAGCTCGGAAAATGTCTTCGGCTTCGTGTCCCGGAGCATCCCCATCACGAAGTTCGTGCCGAACTCCGGCACGCCGAGTGTCCCCAGGTCCACGCCGATCTCCTCCGGCGTCGCGCCGAGCGCCTCCGTCCCCGTAAAGAGGGACAGCACGCCCTTGTCGTCCAGCGGCACGAGATGCGGATCCGTTCCCGTCAGGTCCTGCAGCATGCGGATAATCGTCGGATCATCGTGCCCGAGAATGTCGAGCTTCAGCAGGTTCGTGTCGATGGAGTGGTAGTCAAAATGCGTCGTGATGAAGGGCGAATCCACGTCATTTGCCGGATGCTGCACCGGCGTAAACCAGTTGATATCCATCCCCTTCGGGAGCACGATGACGCCTCCCGGGTGCTGGCCGGTGGTCCGGCGGACCCCCACGCAGCCCTTCGCGAGCCGCTCGATCTCGCAGCTCCGCCTGGTCTCCCCGAGGTCCTCGAAATAATGCATGGCATAGCCGTAGGCGGTCTTGTCCGCCACCGTGCCGATGGTGCCGGCCTTAAAGGTCTGGCCCTTTCCGAAGATTACCTCCGTGTAGGCCTGGGCCACGCCCTGCTCGTCCCCCGAGAAATTGAGATCGATATCCGGCTCCTTATCCCCTTTGAATCCGAGAAACGTCTCGAACGGAATGTCAAAGCCGTCCTTTAAAAGCGGCGCGCCGCAGACCGGGCAGACCCTGTCCGGCATGTCGCAGCCGCAGCGGCCGTCGAGATGTGCCTGAATCACTTCCTCCGACTCAAAATCACTATAGCGGCAGGAGCCGCAGCGGTAATGCGGCGGAAGCGGATTGACCTCCGTGATGCGCGACATCGTGGCCGCAAGCGACGATCCCACCGAACCGCGGGAGCCGACGAGATAACCGTCCTCGTTGGATTTGTCCACCAGCTTCTGGGCGATGATATACATGACGGCATAACCGTTCTTGATAATGGAATTAAGCTCCTTGTCCAGCCGCTCCTTCACCGGTGCGGGGAGCGGGTCCCCGTACATCGACACGGCCGTCTCGTAGCACATGTCGTGCAGATCCTCCTCCGCGTTCGGGATGGACGGAGGGCATTTGTCCGGATAGATCGGCGAGATCTTCTCGATCCTGTCGGCGATCAGATTCGTGTTGGTGATCACGACCTCGCGGCATTTTTCATCTCCGAGATACGAAAACTCCTCCAGCATCTCCTCCGTCGTGCGCAGGTAGAGCGGGGGCTGGGTCCTGGCCTCGTCCTTGTAGCCGTTCCCCGCCTGGATGATGGCGCGGTAGATCCAGTCCTCCGGGTTCAGGAAATGCACGTCGCAGGTCGCGCAGACCGGCTTCTGAAAGAGCTCGCCGAGCCTCACGATCTTTCGGTTGATGTTCCTCAAATCCTCTTCCGTGGAAATGCCGCTCTTAGGCTCGCGGAGCATATAGGCGTTATTCCCGATCGGCTGGATCTCGAGATAGTCGTAGTAGTTCACGATCCTCGCCACTTCCGAGTCGGAGGCGCCGTTTAAGAGCGCGATATACAGCTCCCCGGCCGAACAGGCGCTGCCGAGGATGAGCCCCTCCCGCAGCTTATTTAAGAGGGACCGCGGGATGCGGGGCCTGCGCTTGAAATAGTGAAGATGCGACTCGGACACCAGGGTATAGAGATTCCTTCGGCCGGTCTCATTTTTCGCTAGAATAATCGCGTGATAATACGGCAGGTTACGGATGCGGTCCATCGACACGGCGCCGCGGGCATTGAGGTCGGCGTAGGTGTGAATCTCCTCGCGGCTCATCTCATAGAGCAGCTTCTGGTAGACCAGCGCCATGGCCTGGGCGCGGGGAAATGCCCGCATCTCGTCGCTGCAGGGCACCTTCATGTGCTTGATCAGAGTGCGGAAGCGGATCCTGCCGAGGGACGGCACGAGATACCGGGACACGGCCGTGATGTCGACACAGGTTTTCCCCGGCATGGGAAGCCCGTACTTCTCGCACGCGGCATAGAGGAAATTTATCTCCTGATCCGCGTCGTAGGAAACCAGAGGAAGATCCCCGGCAAAATCGAAGAAGCTTAGCAGAGCTTCTTTCAGAGACACCGAAGAGACCACCATCTCGTCCGAGATACCGGTCTCCGTCTGTATGGAAAATGGAATGGGCCGCCCGGGATTGACGAGTGTCATAAACTCTTCCCCGAGCTTTCCGTCCACGATTTTCACGGCGGCGATTTCGATGATGTCATGGGCAGCCGGACTCTGGCCCGTCGTCACAGTCTGAAAAACGCAGACAGGCGCATGTACGTCCCCGGATCCGTCTCCGCTCACGAGGGTCTTCGTGTCGTCGACGAGATAGGCCTCCATGCCGTAGATCACCTTGAAGTCCGCATCCTTCGGGATGCCTTTCTTTCCGCCGAAGGTTTTGTGCGCCTCTGGAAATGCCTGCACGACGCCGTGGTCCGTGATGGCAAGGGCTTTCATCCCGAAGCCGTAGGCCTGGCGGATGATGTTCGTGGCGGGAGAGACCGCGTCCATATCCGACATCTGCGTGTGGCAGTGCAGCTCCACTCTCTTCTTCGGAGCGTGATCCTCCCTGGGCGTGCGTATGGAAGGGATCTTCTTGATTCCGTACACGCTCCGGATCATCAGCTCCTTGTCAAACGGGTCAAAATCGAGAAGGCCCTTGATGATCCATGCGGAGCCGGCCTTGAAGGTAGAGACGAATTCCGCCTCCTCTTCCTTGTCGAACCAGAGCTTCATCTGTACGGAATCGCTGTAGTCCGTGACCGACACCGTAAAAATGATGCGGCCCGTGCGGGTCTCGCGGCTCGCCGTCTGAAAGACTTCCCCTCGTATCGTGACTTCCCTGGAGTCCTCCCCGAGCTGTGCGATCTGTTCCGGTTCGTCATCGAAGTTCTTTCCGTAGACGACGGTGGGGTCATGCGTGAGGGAGACATTCCGCCGGTTGTACTGCTTCTCTTCTTTCTTCGGCAGCTTCTTTTCTTCCTGCACTTCTTTTTTGCGGCCCGCATTGATCTCCACGACGCGGCGCACGCGCTCTTCGATCTCGTCTTCTTCCGTTCTGAGAAGCCCGGCGCGGGGCTCAGTGAAACGGATCTCCACCTCCACGTTCCGGAATCCGGCTCTCTCATGAAAGATCTTCTCCAGATAGGAGGAAAGCTGCTCTTTTCTCTCTTTGCGGATTACGCTGTCGGGCACGCTTACATGAATGATACCGGCCTCGGAAAAGTCCAGCTCCGCATGGAGAAAGAGATGATGCAGCAGCGGGCTCGCTTCCTTCAGCTCGCGAAGCATGCTGTTTCTGTATACTTTGTAAAAATATTCGGGGGTATAGGAGGAGGACAGCAGGAATTTCTCGATGATTTTCACCTCCACATGCGCATCAGAAAAGATCTGTCCTTCGATGGCTCTTTCGAGTTCGCGGACAGTTGTCTTTTTGATCCAGTTTTCGGAAGTGATGTAGACCTTGAGACGGTTTTTTGAGCTGCTCATCGTGACGCGGTCCACGTTCACGAATGCGAGCAGCTCGGTGACTTTGGGCTCAAGGTTCAGATTTGGAAATGCCTCCAGGAAAGGCATGGGTTCCTGCGTCATGTGACCTCCGTCAGGTATAGTGCAGCAGCTCCTCGCGCAGTGCGGCGAGAAGCTGGTCCTCCGGGACTTTGCGGATGATCTCGCCTTTACGGATCAGAAGGCCTTCGTGTCTGCCGCCGGCGATGCCGAAATCGGCTTCCCTCGCTTCTCCGGGGCCGTTTACGACGCAGCCCATGACGGCGACTTTGAGGTCAAGCGGGATGTCCTGCACCATCTTTTCCACCTGCTCCGCCAGGGGGATGAGGTCGATCTCGGTGCGCCCGCAGGTCGGACAGGAGACGACTTCAATGCCGCCCCTCTTAAGTCCCAGTGTCTTGAGGATGAGCCGCGCGGAACGCACTTCGTCTGCCGGGGCTCCCGTGAGGGAGACGCGGATCGTGTCTCCGATCCCTTCGTTCAGGATGAGGGCCAGGCCCACGGAGGATTTGATATTCCCCGAGAACACGGTACCTGCTTCCGTGATGCCGACGTGCAGCGGATAGTGTGTCTCTTCGGCAATCAGCTGATGGGCGCGGACGCACATCATGACGTCCGAGGACTTGATGCTGATCACGATGTTGTCGTAGTTGAAGTCTTCAATCATGCGCACCTTGTCGAGAGCACTTTCGACAAGACCCTCGGCTGTGACGCGGCCGTACTTTGCGATGATCTCCTTCTCCAGCGAGCCGGAATTGACGCCCACCCGGATCGGGACCTGGCGCATCTTCGCCGCCGCGACCACCTCGCGGATCCGCTCCGGACCGCCGATGTTGCCGGGATTGATGCGGATCTTGTCCGCGCCGTTCTCTATGGCCGCGATAGCCAGTCGGTAGTCGAAGTGAATGTCCGCCACGAGCGGGATGTGGATGAGCTTTTTGATCCCGGACAATGCGGCTGCCGCCTCGGGCGTGGGCACGGTGCAGCGGATGATGTCGCAGCCCGCTGCCTCCAGCTCCAGGATCTGGGCCGCTGTCGCATCGACATCCTCGGTCTTCGTGTTGGTCATGGACTGGATGGCGATGGGGTTCCCGCCGCCGATGGTGCGGGAACCGATGTGGATTTCCTTTGTCGTGTCGCGGTGCATAGGGGCTCCTTGTAAAATCTGTTTTCACGGTCAATAGTCTGCTGCACAGCAGCTATTGACCAGTTATGCGAGCAAAAATGTATAACGTCTTTTATGCCAGTAATTTCTTCAACGCAGCGATTTATTATTCAGACTTATTGGCATCTGTATTCTCTTCTACTTCGTTATCCTCCGGCTCGAGCACGGGAGCGGGAGCGAGACGCCCGTAGAGCTGCGTCATCGCGCGGATACTCGCGGCGAGCTCGGGCGACAGGAGATGCGGTGTCACGCGCCACTGCCAGTTATCCGTACTGACGCCGGGATGGTTCATGCGGGCTTCATTTCCCTTGACCAGGAAATCCTGGATGGGCACGACGCACAGATCCGCCACGGAGCGGAAGGCCTCGCGGATGAAATCCCAAGTGAACTGTCCGTAGTCGGTGTAGATGGAGTTGATGTAGCGTCTGACGAAGTCGCGGTCGTGGTCGTTGATGCTCTCGATCCAGCCGCGGGTCGTCTCGTTGTCGTGCGTGCCGGTATAGACGACGCAGTTGTTCTGATGGAAATGAGGCAGGTAGCTGCTGCTCTCGCTGCCGTCGAAGGCGAACTGAAGCACCTTCATTCCCGGATAGCCGAGTTTGGCGAGAAGCTTGTGAACGCTCTCCGTGATGTAGCCGAGATCCTCCGCGATGATCGGGGCCTCGCCCAGCTTCTCCTTCACGGCCTTGAAGAGATCCGCGCCCGGGCCCTTCATCCAGGTACCGTTCTCCGCCGTCTCATTTCCATATGGAACCGCGTAATACTCGTCAAAGCCGCGGAAATGGTCGATGCGGATGACATCGTAGAACTCATAACATCTCTCGATGCGGCGGATCCACCAGTCATAGCCGCGCTTCTTCATGTATTTCCAGTCATAGAGCGGATTGCCCCAGAGCTGTCCCGTCGCCGAGAACGCATCCGGCGGGCAGCCAGCCACACAGACCGGGACGTTCTCCTCGTCGAACTGGAACATCTCCGAATGGGACCACGCGTCCGAGCTGTCCGCAGCGACATAGAACGGGATGTCGCCGATGATCTTAATGCCCTTCTTATTGGCATAGGCCTTCAGCTTCGCCCACTGCTGCATGAACTTGAACTGCTGGAAGCGGTAGAAATCCACGGTCTCCGAGATCACCTCCCCGAGTACATCCATGGCTTTCTTGTCCCGGTTGCGGTAAGGAGTATCCCACTCGCTCCAGGGCTTCCCTTCATGCTTTTCCTTAAGTGCCATAAAGATGCAGTAATCCTCGAGCCAGTCCGCATTCTCCGTGATAAATGTCTTGAACTCCTCGTTCTCCTCTTCCTTCTTTGCGAAGCGGTCATAGGCCATCTTCAGCGCTTTGAAACGGCTCTCGTAGAGTGCGCCGTAATCGCAGTACTCCGGATTCGTGCCCCAGTAAAGCTCCTCGCACTCCTCTGCAGTCAGCAGTCCCTCTTCGATCAGATCCTCTAATGAGACAAAATACGGGTTGCCCGCAAAAGTCGAGAAGGACTGATACGGCGAGTCACCGTAGCCCGTCGGGCCGAACGGCAGCACCTGCCAGTAGCTCTGACCCGCATCCACCAGAAAATCCACAAATTCATATGCTTCCTTAGAAAAACATCCGATGCCGTATTTCGACGGAAGTGAAGAAATCGGATACAATATTCCGCTTGCTCTCATAGTGTTTCTCCCCTCTGTAAATAAAAAATTCAAGGACACACAAAATGTGCGCCCTTGATTATACCACGATATAGCGGATCACGCGAGTATTATCCACTACATTTTGTTTTCCAAAAAGAACCCTCGGAGCGGCTATCTCCGAGGGTTCACTTTGTGTAGTCGTGAATGCTGTCTCATTCTGGCTGCTTAAAGTATAACACCGGATTACCATTCCATCAAATCTTCATCTCACAGCACAGCCGCTTCCTGCGCGATCTCACTCTCGCGCTTCTTAAACGGCTCCGCCCCGCTCTCCGGCAGACGTATATGCAGCGCCTCCCGGATCACATCCGACACGGTCTCCACCGGGCGGATCGTCAACTTTTCCCTGATCTCCTCCGGCACATCTTCGAGATCCCTCATATTGTCCTTCGGGATCAGCACCTCGCGGATGCCGGACCTCTCCGCGGCCATCAGCTTCTCGGGAAGTCCTCCGATCGGAAGGACATATCCTCTCAGCGAAATCTCGCCGGTCATTGCCAGATAAGGACTCACATGTTTCCCTGTCACAAGGGAAGTGAGCGCCGTGAACATCGTGATGCCCGCGCTCGGGC
The DNA here is from genome assembly GCA_902783325.1 of uncultured Lachnospiraceae bacterium. Classification (GTDB taxonomy): domain Bacteria; phylum Bacillota; class Clostridia; order Lachnospirales; family Lachnospiraceae; genus Chordicoccus. The sequence continues at coordinate 5,668 of CACZQS010000150.1, read as the reverse complement.
CGTCCTTCGGGACCGCTCCTTCCGGAATGTGGATATGAATATCCCTGTCCTTAAAATCCAGCTCACTGTCGATAAAGGTGCTCTTCACCAGGGACACCGCCGTCTCCGCGGACTCCTTCATCACGTCGCCGATCTGGCCGGTGAGATGGATCTGACCGCTGCCCTTCATCGCGACAGTTTCAATAAAGAGAATCTCGCCGCCCGACTGAGTCCAGGCAAGGCCCGTCACCACGCCGGCCGGATTGCTCTTTCTCACCTTGTCGTGGATGACCTTCTTCTTGCCGAGATACTCCTCCACGTTGTTCTCGCGGATGACAAGGGCCTTCGCCTCTTCGCCGGCATCGGCGTCATTTCCCTCTACGATTTTAACGGCGGCTTTCCGGCAGACACTCATCAGCTGTTTCTTCAATCCGCGGACGCCGGCTTCCATCGTATAATCCGCGATGATTTTCTTTAGCGCCCCGTCCGTGAACCGGATCTCCTTCTTTGTGAGACCCGTCTCCTCAAGGGCCTGCCCCACCAGATGCTCCTTCGCGATATGGAAATGCTCCGTGGGCGTGTACCCCGGAAGCTCGATCACTTCCATTCTGTCCAGCAGCGGCTGCGGGATCGTATCCCAGGTGTTGGCCGTGCAGATGAAGAAAACATGCGAGAGATCGTACGGCAGATTGACATAGTGATCCTCGAAGGTCGTGTTCTGCTCCGGATCGAGCACCTCAAGCAGCGCCGCGGAAGGGTCGCCGTCGAAACGGGCGTGGAGCTTGTCCACCTCGTCCAAAACTACCACGGGATTCATCGCTCCCGATCTCTTGATGCCGTCCATGATCCTGCCCGGAAGGGCGCCGATGTACGTTCTCCTGTGGCCGCGGATCTCCGCCTCGTCCCTGATGCCGCCCAGTGAAATGCGGACGTACTTCCTACCGAGGGCCTCCGCCACGGACCGGCCCATACTGGTTTTCCCTGTACCGGGTGCTCCGACAAGGAGAAGAATTGTGCCCTTCTGCTTCGTGCCTCCGCTCCGCTCATGCAGAGCCATCACGGCTAGATGCTGCAGGATCCGCTCCTTCACCTTCTTGAGTCCATAGTGGTCGCGGTCCATAATCTTCCTGGCCTTTTTCAGGTCGATCTTCGGCGTCTCGTCGATCTGCCATTTCAGGGACGTCACGAAATCCAGGTATCCGTACAGCGAATTGTACTCCGCGCCGTTGGACGGCTCGCGGTTGAACCTTGCCAGAACGCGCTCCACTTCCTTTCGGACGTCGTCCGGCATCCCGGCCGCCTCGATCCGCTTCTCGAAGCTGTCCTCATCGTCCTCTCCTCTGCCTTCCATCTCGGCGAGCGCCTTCTCAAGCACACCGATCTGCTTGTGGATCGCGGCCTTGCGGTATGCGGTACCCTCAGGATCTTCGGCATTTGCCAGCTCGATCTGCACCTCGAGGGCGCCCCGGAACCGAAGCACCGACTCGCGCACGAGCATGCCGCGCTCCTTGAAGGAATTCGTCTCCAGAAGCGCGTATTTTTCCTCAGGCGTCATGTCGAAGAACTGACAGAATACCGCGGCAAATTCATTGATGGTGCTGATCTTCTTCAGGTACTCCACGGCGTACTCCCCGCCGCGGATCTGGGAGGCCATCTCTGTCGTCAGCTTCTTCAGTGCTTCGAGAAGCTTTTTCTCCGCAGAAAATGTCACGTCCATGACCTCGTCCACGGCCTCGTATTCGCCTTCAATGATCCCTTCGGTGATCGTGATCTCCGTCACGCGGATCTTCTCCCTGGCCTGTGCCTCTACGACAGTGCCCATGGGACCGTCCTGAATCTGCGAGATATCCGCGATGATGCCGAGCGGGAAGAAGTCCTCTTTCGTCAGCTCCTGCCGGGGTTTCTCTGTTCTCATCGGCAGGAATATGGCCCTGCCCTCATCAATCTGAATCCGGCTGCGCTCTGCATCACTAATATGCTCAACGCTCAGGCGGTAATCCACATCCGGGAGGAGTACAGTATTAAACATAGGAAGAATCAAAGTTGAACTCATCCAGCTACCTCCTGTCTATTTGTCTGTTTTTATTAGCACTACATTAATGTGAGTGCTAACATAATCATAACACGTATTCCGCCATTGTCAAGAAGAAGTATGCTGTCCAAAGACAGGCGCCGGACCTCACGTCCGGCGCCTGGATAACGCTTTCGCTATGCTATTTCAGAAACTCCGGCTCTCATCAGAAACCAAACTGGAATTCCAATGAATCGCCGTCTCCGATCTGTAAACTGCCCGCAGATTTGACATACATGCTCTTGCCGTTACGATTCTCAAACTTGTAATTGTCTCCGCTCTTCACGACCTTCCACAAAGTGGATGAGTTGTCTTTCTTCGTCTGGACGACCGTCTTGCTCTTCAGGCCCATGTATTTCTTCGTCTTGGTGTTCATCACATAGTAGTAATCGCCGCTGGCTTTCGTTATCTTGAACTTGGCCGTCTTCTGGTTCTTCTTGCCGAGAGCAAGCGGAGCCTTATTCTTCTTGCTGTTCTTCTTGACCATGAGATACAGATTCTTGGATATGCTCCTCGGTCTGTATGTACCTGGTGTGATTCTGACGATAATCTCGCCGCTGGACAGGTAAGAGTTATTTCCGCTTCCCGTGGTAGTGGTCTGCGTATTGCCGTTATTAGTAGTAGTTGTTGTTGTTGTTTGAGTCTGTGAACTGCTGCTGGAACTCGGAGAGTTCCAAAGGCTTGTCGAGCCCATAGGATGCTGTGCATTCCATGAAGAAGATGTATATGTGCTGCTCCTCCAGTGGTTTGCGAAATCGTTGTTGCTCTGCAGATAATAATGGTAATCCTTTTTTGCTTTATAATTTGCGTCCCAGGTCACGTCCACATTGTACCAGTAGCTGCCTACCTTCACGATGTTCCAGGCATGGGCTTCGTTTCCTCTGCTGCCCTTTGCCGTCCCATCGACAATTCTGCAGCCGATCCCGGCTTCTGTACACATCTTATAGAATAGCGTCGCATATCCCTGGCAGACCGCCTTGTACTCAATGCCGGCACCATAAGCGGAATAGGCTGTCGGATATGTGATCGAGCTGCTTGCAGCCTCAGCATTATGATAGGTGACATGATCCACAATCCAGTCATAGATGGCTTTGATTTTGCCCTTCTCGTCCTTACCGCTGGTCAGTCCCGGGAGAATGCTGTTAACCAGCTCATTCACTTTATTTTCCTGGCCTGCGTTCGTATAATACTGAACCGTAAATACAATCTGAATATCCCCGTCGTCATTGAAGGAAGGCTTCATGCTGACCGAGCGCAGGGACTTCTCCAGGTAATCCCCGTAGCTGCCGAGTCCGGAACCCGTCCCCGGATACTTCTGCGCTTCATTGTAGAAAACTTTCGCGGACGAGAACAGATCATAATCCACATTGATTGTGATCTTATCGAAGCGCTCCGCCATATAATTCCGCAATGCTCTGCCTGCATCCTCCACAGAGCCGTAGGTGGTCGGGTCAATCTTATCGCTGCCTGCTGCTATAACTGCAGAACCTGCAGTCATCATAAAGAGTGCCAGCCACAAAACAGCCGCCAGCAGTAACCCGGAGAATCGATTCTTCTTCATACGTATCACCATCCTTGTCCGTCAAAACAAAAGCAGCATAACTAGTATCCGAATCGGCGGAACGGTTTTTGAAAACGTTTTCGCAGTTCAATGATCAAGTAGAGACATCCACCTTTTTTGTTATCTTCAGTATACGCTCTGCCTTGGTAACAAGCAAGCATGTTTTCGGACTTAGGTGGAGATTTTTGTGACCGTTTTTTAGGCGATTTTGTGAAAACCCACGGAACAAGGCGGTACTTTCATCACATTTCAGGGTTTATGTAAACAAATGCGGGACAAATACACTTTTTTCTCGCAAAGCATAATATGTTTGTGGTATAACAGACCCTAGCGGATTTTTATAGATTAATCTCCACATAAAGTGGAGATTAATCGTACCGGACTAGGCCCGCAGGGGCGTACCCGGCAAAGCCGGGTTAATCTCCGTTCTCCTTAAGCGGAGATTAAGTCTTCTGTCACGCTCACTTGTGTTTTTATAGGAGGGTTTATGAGTTGAAAAATGAGCTGATCCATCTGAACCACATTTCCAAATCTTACGGCGACAAGGTCGTCCTCGACGATCTCGATCTCATCATTCATGAAAACGAATTTGTCACCCTGCTGGGACCGTCCGGCTGCGGCAAAACCACAACCCTGCGTATTCTGGCCGGCTTCGAGACACCGGACAGCGGTTCAGTCATATTCGACGGCAAGGACATCACGAATCTTCCGCCCAATAAGCGTCAGCTCAATACCGTATTCCAGAACTATGCTCTCTTCACTCACATGAGTGTCGCGGAGAACATCGCCTTCGGCCTCAAGATCAAGAAAAAGCCGAAGTCCTATATCGACGACAAAATTGCTTACGCCCTGAAGCTCGTCAACCTTGAGGGCTTTGAGAAGCGTTCCGTCACCACTCTCTCCGGCGGGCAGCAGCAGAGAATCGCCATCGCCCGCGCGATCGTCAACGAGCCCCGCGTGCTTCTTCTCGACGAGCCGCTCGGAGCACTGGATTTAAAGCTCCGCCAGGACATGCAGTACGAGCTCATCCGCATGAAGAATGAGCTCAGCATTACCTTCATCTATGTCACCCACGACCAGCAGGAAGCCCTGACTATGTCCGACAACATCGTCGTCATGAACCAGGGTTACATCCAGCAGATGGGGACCCCGGAGGAGATCTACAACGAACCGGAAAATGCCTTTGTCGCGGACTTCATCGGCGACAGCAACCTCTTCCCGGCCCTTTTCATCAAGGACAATCTCATAAGCATCGACGGCACGGAATTCGAGTGCGTGGACACGGGCTTCGGTCAGAACAAACCCGTGGATATCGTCATCCGCCCGGAGGACGTCAAGCTCGTGGCGAAGGGCGAAGGGACCGTGACGGGCGTCGTGACCGACGTCATTTTCAAAGGCGTACATTACGAGATGTGCGTCGACGTGAAGGGCCGCGAATGGGTAGCCCACTCCACCCGCTCGCAGACCGAAGGCAGCGAGGTGGACATCCGCGTCCATCCCTTCAATATCCAGGTGATGAACAAGCCTGTGTCCGAGGATGAGGAGGCCATTAAGACCAATGACTAAGATGAAACGACTCACCGGCTTTCTCGGGCTTCCCTATATATTCTGGGCTGCGGCATTTATCATCATACCGCTGCTCATGGTGGTGTGGTACGGCCTGACGGACGCGAACGGTGCCTTTACATTTGCAAATGTAGCCGCGATCGCGGCTCCCGCACACAGGAAGGCGCTTCTCATGGCGCTGCTTCTGTCGCTGCTCGCGACACTTGTATGCTTCCTTCTGGCCTATCCTCTGTGCATGTTTCTCGTTGAGCTGCAGACGTCCTCGAATTCATTTCTCATGATGCTGCTGATCGTCCCGATGTGGATGAACTTCCTGCTCCGCACCTATGCGTGGCAGTCCATCCTGGAAAAAACCGGCATCATCAATACGTTCCTGACGTCGATCGGACTGCAGCCGCTCCGCATGATCAATACAAATGGCGCGATCGTACTGGGCATGGTCTACAATTTCCTGCCCTTCATGATCCTGCCGATCTACAACGCGCTGGACG
>CACZQS010000149.1 GCA_902783325.1 uncultured Lachnospiraceae bacterium | reverse complement strand
CCTTCCTCCGTGCAGGTGAAGGTCACCTGCTCAAGGGAAGGATCGTCGGGATCCGTGAAGTAATCCGCATAGTTCAGGGTCAGCTCGGCGGGGCCGGAGACGCCGGCCGCATTCAGCACAAATGGCGCGATCGTGACATTTTTCGGGAGCATGCTGAATTCGGCTTCTCCCAGATCTTCACTGTTGACCTTCACGGTCGAGGAGTTGTACTGCAGCTCCCGGTTCAGGACGGTCACGCTGACCATTTTCTGCGCGCGGATGCCCACGTCGGTGTCTGCTTTCCGCGCGGCGCCGTCCGTCTCAAGCCACTCCGCCAGCTTCTCTTCATAGGCCGGATCCCAGGCCGTCACGATGAGGGATTCATGGCCGGCGTGATTCCCGGAGGTGAGCGTCAGGAGGCCGTTTTCATCGATCACCGCGGCCGCCGCATCCCCTGCGGAAGCCATCTCGAGCTCGTACTGCAGCGTGCCGTTGCCTGTATTCTCGAAGTACTCGCTCATGTCCGTCGTCAGCTCGCTGTTTACGGTCATTTCCTGCAGCGGGACTTCGTCGTCGACCGCCTTGACCGTATTCACCGGCATGGGCTTCGGAATCTTCGTCGGGGGCGGCGACGGCGCGGGCGTATGCTTCGGCGTCGGCCTCGGGGTCGGCGTCGGGGTCAGACTCGTCTGAGGGACGCCGGTCGGAACCGGGGCGGCCCCTTCTTCTACTGAAAATGTCATTACTTGGGAGCTCCGCTCTCCGAGCCGGAACGGTTCATACTCCGCGGAGGCGTCGACATAATAAGTGCCTCCCTCCTCGAAGGTATAGGAAGCCTTGCATTCACTGCCCTCGGCGGTCATCATGACCCCGTCCATGAAGATATCCCACTGTTCCTCACCGGTTTCTTCGCTGCCGGCCCGGCTGCCTTCCGAAGTTTCCGTGGCTTCCGTGGCTTCTGTGTCTTCTGTGCCTTCTGCTCCTTCCGTGCCTTCCGCGCCGTTCTGCCCGCCGTCCGTTGCTTCGGCTGCAGAGTTGTCTGCCGCGGCGGTCTCATTTCCATCGAATCTCATGATCTCGAGTCTGACCGGAATCTCCCGGTACATCGAGTTGGAGACATACGGCTGGTCCTGGTAGGAGAAATGTGCGCTGAATTCGACAGTCGTCCCCGGGGCGATGGCGTAAGTGCCGTCCTCTTCGGCGGGCGCGCTGCACTCAAGATCCAGATTCATCTCCCGGATGGAGACGGCGTACAGATCGATCGTCACGCCGTCCGTGCCGTGGGCGATCACGTTCCACGTCCCGCTCTGCGGCATGAAGAGTTTGATCATGATGTAGTGTTCCTCGAAGACTGCCCGCCGGTCGTCGGTCTCGACATTTCCCATAGTGACTTCGAAGGTCTCGGTTGCCCCGTCCGGACTCACCAGCTCCACGTGCTCAACTTTGGTGATGTCGCCGGTCAGTGTCAGGTTGGTCTCCGCCACCATTTCTTCGACATCGAAGCTCATCTCGGTTTTGCCGCCGCTGATGGTGCCGGTGTCGCTGGTCATGTCGGATGTCACGTCAAAGAAGCGCGCGAATATCCCCGTAAATGCGCCCTCCGCCTGGGACGGATCTGTGAGCATCAAGGGGGTTGTGTAGGTGCGGATCGGGATGTTCTCGCGCATCTGGTGCCTGCCGATGCGGCCGCGCCAGTTTTCCGAGTGGTTGACGCCGTCGTCGTTGAGCTCGAGGCAGTAGATCGGCCAGCCGTTGCGGGCCGCGGTGTCCGACGCCTCGTCGATGCTCTTGTAGTCCAGGCTGCCGTTGTAGCCGTCCGTCTGGCCGCTGACGCGCCCGTCGCTGAGCAGGATGATCGCCGCCTCGTCTATGTAGGATCCGCCTTCTTCCAGAAGGTCGACGGCGGCTTCGAGGGCGTAGCCGATCGGCGTGTAGGTGAGAGAGGCCTTCTTCTTTGTGATCGCTGCCGCCTCGTCGACGGCTGCTTTCGCCGCTTCCTTACTTTCCTGGTCCGTTATATTTGCAAGGTCGTAGAATACGCGGACACGTTTTGCGCCTTCTCCGGTGAGCTCCCGTCCCTGCCAGGCGTCTTCCCCGTAGTCCGGGCCGAATGAAATCACGGCGAGACGTGCATTCTCGGACGGAAGCATGTCGATGAACATCTTGGCCGCGCTGATGTAGAGCGCGTTCGGATCGCTGTTATCCATCGAATCCGACCCGTCCACGATCAGCACAAAATCCATCGTGCTCACACCATCCGCCGGCTCTTCCTCCGGTTCGGGCTCCGCAGGTTCCTCAGCCTGCTCCTGAACGTTGGTTTCCGGGACTTCCGGGGCTTCCGGAACTGGTGCGCTCTGTGCCTCAGCGCTGTCGTCAATCCGGGGCTCGTCTTCAACCTCGACCCCTTCCTCAACTTCAACGCCGACCTCAACCTCATCGCTGCCCTGAATCTCCAGCCCGCGCACAGACGTCACACCTGCGATGCATATAAGCAGCCCAAGCAGGAGCATCATCATCCGGTTCTTTCTCATCATCTTCCACATATGCAAGCCTTATCTTATGTCAACTAATATGACAATGGGGACTGTCCCCATTCTGCCCCCGATCTTTGATCGGGGGAGCCCGTCGCGGCTTTGAGCGACTT
>CACZQS010000148.1 GCA_902783325.1 uncultured Lachnospiraceae bacterium | reverse complement strand
TAATCAGCTATATGTCAAATAAAAAGAAATCACTCAGCCAAAAGAGCATTAACATGCTCATCGTCCTGGGTCTGATACTTTTCGTAGGAACAGGATTGGCGGGAGGTATCCAGCTGTATAAACAGAACCTGAAGACAGTGCAGACTTCCGCGCAGTCTTACGTGTGCATGCTCTGTCTTGAGGCCGAAAATTCCAATGCAGGTGAGATGCTTTCCCATCAACAGGCAATCAGAGACATATATAAACAGTATGCAGAACATTTTCAGACGAGCGGGGGCGTCGATATTGATGCAGGTACCTATGAAAAAATACTGAAAAGCTATGGTGAAGAAGCGTTTGAAATGAGCCGGCTGTGGTCTGAGGTCAATACTTTCGTTGTGGGCTTCGGAAATCTCTGTCAGGATATTGAGACTGCTTATGTGGTCGTTCCTGAAGAGAATAAACTGATCTACATCTGGGATTCCGATATTAAAAACGGAGGTGAAAATGCTCCGTTTGAACGCGGGCCGTATACCGGAAAAGAAAAAGAACGCATCATGGCCGTGATGAACGGAGATATCAAGACGACATTTTTTACGGATCCTGTAAAAGGTGAACTGGTCGGGACAATGCTCGCCCCTGTCTATGACAGAGACGGAAAGATCTGCGCGGTGGCCGCGATCGATACTTCTATCAGCAGTATACGGAAGGCAAGCCTGATGCTTCTTTTCAATATCGGACTTATCATACTGCTGATTATGCTCGTTTCCATTACGCTTTATCATTATGTGCTCCGAAAGCAGGTGATCATACCGATCAAAAAGATATCCGACAGCATGATCCGTTTTTCCAAGGACAGCCGGACGAAGCCCGAGCCGCTTAACATCCGGTCCGGGGATGAGATTGCAGAGATCGCGGAATCTTATGAGAAGATGACGGAGGACATCAGCTCCTACATCACAAACATCGAGGAGCTGACCCGGGAACGGATTCAGAACAACGTAGAGCTGGAGGTGGCCCGCCGCATCCAGTACGGCCTGGTGCCCGAGCAGTGTTTTCTGGAGGATGAAGGATACCGGATTCATGCCATGACCAGTCCCGCCAAAGCAGTCGGCGGCGATTTTTACGACTGTTTCCAGCTGGATGAAAGCAGTGTCTGTATTGTCATGGGAGACGTTTCCGGAAAGGGAATCACCGCGGCGATCTTCATGGCGATGGTCAAGACGATTATCCGGGAAAAACTGCTTGCCGGCCTCAGCCCGGCGGACGTGCTGTATCAGGCCAATAACGAGATGTGCAAACAGAACCCGGAATGCCTGTTTGCAACGGCTTTCGCGGCGGTCCTGAATCTGCAGACCGGTGAGCTGCGCTATGCAAATGCAGGCCACACGCTTCCCGTGATGCTGAAAAAAGAACCGGAATACCTGCAAGTAGACAGCGGCATTGCCATCGGTCTGATGGAGGACGCGGAGATCCGGGATGACACTTTGCAGCTCTCCGCCGGCGAAGGGATCCTGCTCTATACCGACGGCGTGACGGAAGCCATGAACCGGCAAAAGGAATTTTTCGGAACGGCCAGGCTGCTTGACGCAGTCCGGGAAAAGGAGGGAGATAATCCGGATGAGGATGATCTGATCCGGATCAGACGTGCCGTGAGCAGGTTTACCGAAGGATGTGAGCCGTTTGATGACCTGGCGGTGCTGGCTCTGTACCGGACGGGCGGAAGCAGCTGAACCGCGGAATGCGAAACTCCGCTTTACCGCACGGGAAAGGAACTTTTGAGGTGAGATGAATAATCGAAAAAAAGTATTGCTTGTGATTGATGCACAGGGCGGAGGCCTGGGCAGACAGCTGATCAGCATGATCAGGAAAGAGGTACTTGATGTCCATATCATAGCGGTGGGGACTAACACACTGGCTACCGGGGCGATGCTGAAAGCCGGTGCAGATGAGGCGGCGACAGGTGAAAACTCCGTTCGTGTTGCCAGTAAAAAAGCAGACGTTATTGTCGGACCGATCGGTATGGTCATCGCGGATGCCATGCTCGGGGAGATCACACCGGGTATGGCCTGCGCGGTTGCACAGGCAGCAGCAAAGAGGATCCTGATTCCCTTCAGCAGCTGTGATAATTATATAGCCGGGATTGCTGATTTTGGCATGGGTCATCTTCTTGCGGATGCTTTGAAGCAGGTGAAAATCTGTTTGACAACAAATGATTAACAAGATATATTTTTTTTATGAAGGCTGAAGCCGGCTTATGACTGTACAGAAGTGCAGAGATGTTTCCCTTTATTATTAAGCGTGTCATGAAGGCGTGCGTTTTCCCTGAATTGGAAGACGTACGTCTTTTTTTGCGGAGGTGTGATTATGAGACGTAATTTATTAAGCTGCCTGCGGCCGGTTCTTCCATTTTCCGGTGTTGTGCTGGCCATGACTCTGTTTGCAAGTGCGGCAGCGGCTGATGAGAAGAGCAGTATCGTCTATGGGTCCGGTGACTATACGAGAATCAATCCGGCGATGGATGAGCACGGCGAAATCAATGTTCTGCTCTTTGACGGACTGACAGATCACGACGGAAACAATGAGGTAATTCCGCGGCTGGCGAAAAGATGGGAATATGACGAAGAAAACATGACCTACACCTTCCATCTTGAGGAAGGTGTGAAATGGCATGACGGAGAGCCCTTTACAGCGGGGGACGTAAAGTTTACAATTGAGGCGATCATGGATCCTGAAAACGGATCAGAGAATGCCCCGAACTATGAGGACGTAGAGAAGATCACGGTGGAGGATGACTATACGATTTCCTTCACTCTGGCGGCTCCCAACTACGCATTTCTGGATTATATGACCATGGCGGTTCTGCCGGCCCATCTTCTTGAGGGCGAGGACATGCAGGGATCGGACTTCTTCCGGGCGCCTGTCGGCACGGGGCCGTATAAACTGAAGGAGTGGGATGAGGGACAGGCAATTGTGCTTGAAAAGAATGAGGATTACTTTGCAGGTCCGGCAAATATTGATGAGGTGATCTTCAAGATCGTGGAGGATGACAACGCGAAAGCGCTTCAGCTCCAGTCCGGTGAACTGAACCTGTCCCAGGTGACGCCGAAAGATGCGGTGAATTTCGAGAACAACCCGGATTATAACGTGTATGTGATGACCACTTCGGACTATCGCGGAATCCTGTACAATTTCTGGAATGAATACTGGCAGGAAAATGCGGACCTGATTCCGGGAATCAGCTATGCCATAGACAGGCAGGCGATCATTGACGCCGTACTCTTAGGTCACGGCGAGATCGGATACGGACCTCTTCAGCGCAATATCTATAATTACGAGGGCGCGGAGCATTACGACTACGATCCCGAAAAGGCAGCTGCGGTTTTTGAGGCGGCCGGATGTGAGAAGGACGAGGAAGGCTATTGGTGCAGAAACGGTGAGCGGATCAGCTTTACCATTAACGCGATGCCGACAGACCAGGTCCGTATCGACATGGCTCAGATCGCGGCACAGCAGCTGCAGGAGGCGGGCCTTGATGTAAAGGCGGACGTGCCAGCGGAAGGCATCGACTGGGGCGGACAGGAGTGCTGCATCATCGGCTGGGGATCTCCCTTTGATGCAGACGATCATACTTATAAGGTGTTCGGTACGGATAAGGGCGCCAACTATTCCGGATACTCCAATGAGCTTGTGGATGAATACCTGACAAAGGCCAGGCAGACGAATGACACGAAGGAGCGCGCCGCCTGGTATGCCAAATTCCAGGAGGAGCTTGCCAATACACCGGCGTACACCTTTTTCTGTTACCTTGACGCCATCTATGCGGCGTCCGTTAAAATCCACGGAATTGATCCGGATACAGTGCTTGGGCATCACGGTGTCGGCATTTTCTGGAATATCTGTGACTGGACGATGGATTCATAAAGAAGAGAGCAATTTCCGGCATTTATCAGGGGACTGTCTGCGCAGTCCCTCTTTTTAGCTGAAGGACATAAAAATTGATACCAACCATTATTGATGTAAAGAATCTGACGGTTCATCTGGATACGCCTGCGGGAAAAGTGGAGGCGGTAAGGGGCGTCAGCTTCTCGCTGAAAGCGGGGGAAGTGCTTGGCCTGATGGGCGAATCGGGATCGGGGAAAAGCATATTCTGTAAGAGCCTGATGGGCCTCCTTCCCAAAAACGGCCGGATTGTGTCCGGTCAGATTCTTGCTGAAGGAAAAGACCTGGCCGCGCTGCCGGACCGCGAGAAACGGAAGCTGCGCGGTTCGTTCTATTCCATGATCTTCCAGGATCCGCTGAACGCCCTTGATCCGACTTTTCCCGTAGGGAAACAGATTGCGGAAGCGGTGACGGCTCATGGTGCCTGCTGTTCGCGGGAACAGCTTCGGAGCCGGGTCCTGGAACTGATGGAAATGGTGGGAATTGAGCGGGCCGGGGAGAGAAGCGCTCTGTATCCGTATCATTTTTCGGGCGGCATGCGCCAGCGCTGTGTCATGGCAATCGCCCTGGCCGGAAATCCGAAGCTGCTGCTTGCGGATGAGCCGACGACGGCGCTGGATGTGACCATTCAGGCCCAGATTCTGGATCTGCTGAGAGAAATACAGAAAAAGCTGGGCACTGCCACAATCCTTGTAACCCATGACCCGGGAGTGATCGCCAGGGCAGCGGACAGGGCGGCCGTCATGTATGCCGGGAAAATAGTGGAGATCGGAACTACTGAGGAGATCTTCCATGATCCGAAGCAC
>CACZQS010000147.1 GCA_902783325.1 uncultured Lachnospiraceae bacterium | reverse complement strand
GAGCACACGGTTCTTTGCGGATCGGAGCGCTACCCTTTGAAGGATCCATTTGTAGAGCTCGCCAAGGGATCCCTCAATACGTTCCTCAATGCCATGACTTATCCCGATAAGACTCTCTATCCGGTGGCCAGCACCAATGACGCGGACTTCCGGAACCTGATGAGCGTTTATCTGGATGCGGTTTTCTTCCCGAATATCTATCACGAACAGAACATATTCAGGCAGGAAGGCTGGCATTATGAGATGGAGTCGGAGGATTCCGCCCTTACGATCAACGGGGTTGTCTACAACGAGATGAAGGGCGTCTTTTCCTCGCCGGATGATGTCCTCGAAAGAGAGACCATGAACGTTCTGTTCCCGGACACGGCTTACGGGGTAGAGTCCGGAGGGGATCCCGACGTGATCCCGACATTGACCTACAGGAATTATCTGGACTTCCACTCAAAGTATTATCACCCGTCCAACAGCTATATCTTCCTTTACGGAGATATGGATATGGCCGAATCGCTTCATTTCCTGGACAGCGAATATCTGTCCCGCTTCGATGCGATCTCCGTGGATTCGGCGCTTCGCTTCCAGAAGCCTTTTAGCGAGATGAGGCGCGTGGTAAAGAGCTTCCCGGTTTCAAGCGATGAAGAGACGGAGAAGAACACCTATCTGTCATGGAATGTCGTGGCGGGAGATGAGCTTGATCTCAAAGAGATGATCGCCATGGATGTACTGGATTACGCTCTGCTCTCCGCACCGGGCGCGCCGGTAAAGCAGGCGCTTCTTGACGCGGGGATCGGGCTGGACATCTACGGCGGCTTTTCTGACGGGTTTTTACAGCCTTATTATTCGATTTCCGCCAAGAATTCGGAGGAAGCGGAGGCTGACCGCTTCCTGCAGATCATCCGTGACACGCTGACAAAGGAAGTAAAGAACGGGATCAGCTCCGAATCCCTGAAGGCCGGACTTCACACGATGGAATTCTCGTTCCGCGAAGCGGATTACGGCCTCTATCCGAAGGGCCTCTATTACACTCTGGACTGCCTTGATACCTGGCTCTACAACGAGGAGATGCCCTTTGACGCGCTGAAGCAGCTCGCTGTCTTTAAGGAGCTGAATGAGCTCATCGGCACAGGCTATTTCGAGTCGCTTGTCGAGAAGAACCTTCTGAACAATCCTCACAGCGCGCTGATTATCCTGAAGCCGGAGACGGGACTTCAGGAAAAGCGGGAGAGAGCCCTCGCACAGTCTCTGGCGGAGAAAAAAGCGGCGATGTCCGCGGAAGAGATTCGGGCGGTCATGGATGAGACCCGCGCGCTGAGAGCCTGGCAGGACAGCGAGGAGACGGAAGAGGCCGTCGCATCCCTTCCCGTACTGAAGCGAAGCGACCTGAAGAAGGAAATACCCGTTTTCCCGAATGAAGAAGTGAAGGAAACGGTTCATTTTGAAAATGGTAAGGAGCGCAGCATCCCGTTCGTCTATCACGAGACCGAGTGCAGCGGGATCGGCTATCTCGAGCTTCTCTTTAACGCGAAGCGCGTGCCGCTCCGTCTTGTTCCGTACCTGGGGCTGATGCGCGCCGTTCTTATAAATATCGGAACGGCTTCCCACACCTATATGGAGCTCAGCAACGCGATCAACACGACGACCGGAGGCATGATCTGTTCTGTCAACAGCACGGAATGTGTTTCCGACCCGCTTGCCTATAAGGCCTTTTTCACCGTGCGGATGAAAGCCCTGATCGCCGAGATGGACAAGGGAGCCTCTCTCATCCGCGAGGTCCTCTATACATCCCTCTTTGACGATGAGAAGAGGATTAAGGAGATTCTTTCCCAGACGAGGTCGCAGCTTCAGCTTCAGCTGCAGCAGGCCGGCCACGGCACCGCGGCCACGAGAGCAGCCGCGTGCACGTCCCCGGAGGGCGCATTTACGGATGCGGTCGGAGGCATCGGTTTTTACCGCTTCATCCGCGATCTGGAGGACCACTATGAGGAGAAGAAGGGAGAGATCCGGGATTCCCTGCGTGAGCTTGCCGGGGACCTGTTCCGCTCCGATTCTCTGATCGTCAGCTATACCTGCGGCAAAGAGGACAGGGCTTCTGCCTCTTTGGCAGTTTCGAAAGCCGTTCTTCCGACGGATGCGGACCTTCCTCTTATCGGAGAGGAGGATGTGCCCGTGCTCGGGAGAAAGAACGAAGGCTTTACCACACAGGGGCAGGTGCAGTATGTCGCCGTCGCCGGGAGCTTTCTTGCAAGCGGAATCCCGTATTCCGGATCTATGGGTGTGGCCCGGCAGATTCTCAATCTGGAATATCTGTGGCAGAACGTCCGCGTGCGGGGCGGTGCCTATGGCTGTTCCTCGAATATGAAGAGGAACGGACGGGCGGTATTCGTGTCCTACAGGGATCCGCACCTCCTCCGCACAAAGGAGGTCTTCGAGCAGGCCGCGGAGTTCCTGCGCACGTTTGAGGCGGATGAGGCGGCGATGACGAAATATGTCATCGGAACCGTGAGCACTCTGGATATTCCGCTCACTCCGTCCACGCTCGGAGTCGTTTCGATGCGGGCTTATCTTTCCGGCCTCACGGATGAACTAAGACAGCGCTACCGCGATGAAGTGCTCCGGGCGGACAGCGCCGCTATCCGGGCTGTGGCAGACGCGATTGAGGCTGCCGTGAAGGACGCGTGTCTGTGCGTTGTCGGGGGCGAGAGCTCGGTGGCGAGCTGCAAGGAGCTCTTTGACTCCGTTGAAGCACTGCTGTAAGGGGGAACTAAGATGGAGAATTCAAGAGCCGGCTTTGCGGCCATTATCGGGCGGCCGAATGTCGGAAAATCCACGCTCATGAACCATCTCATCGGGCAGAAGATCGCGATTACATCCGAGCGTCCGCAGACGACGCGGAACCGGATTGAGACCGTGTACACCTGCGAAAAGGGACAGATCATCTTTGCGGACACGCCGGGATTCTTACGCAAAGCCTCCAATAAGCTCGGCGAGTATATGATGGACATCTCCATCGGGAGTTTGAAGGACGCGGATGTCGTGCTCTGGATTGTGGAGCCCTCGTCCTATGTCGGGGAAGGCGACCGGGAAATTGCGGATGCCGTAAAGAAGGCCGGGACACCGGTGATCCTGGTCATCAACAAGATCGACCTCGTCAAAAAGGAACAGCTCCTGGGAATCATCGATTCCTGGAAGGAAGTGCATCCGTTTGCGGAGATTGTTCCCGTGTCCGGACTGAAGGGGAAGAATCTGGACGATCTGCTTGACACGATCTTTAAGTACATGCCGGAGGGCCCGCTTCTCTATGACGAGGAGACGCTTACCGATCAGCCCATGCGGCAGATCGCCTCGGAAATCATCCGGGAAAAGGCTCTTCGCATGCTGGATAAGGAGGTCCCCCACGGAATAGCGGTTTCCATCGACCGGTACAAAGAGCGGGAAGACGGATTGACGGAGATTGAAGCTTCTGTCATCTGCGAGAGGGACAGCCATAAAGGCATCATCATCGGAAAAGGCGGATCCATGCTGAAGCGGATCGGCACCGCAGCCAGAAAAGATCTGGAAATGCTCACGGGAGGAAAGGTCTTCCTGAAGCTCTTCGTGAAAGTGAGAAAAGACTGGCGCGACAACGACATGCTTCTCAAGGATTACGGATACGAAAAGAAAAAGGAGAAATGAGAGAAAAGATTACTCTGAGCGGAGTCGTTCTGTCGGCGCGCCCGGTGGGCGAGTACGACAGGCGGCTGGTGATCCTCACAAAGGAAAGAGGCAGGATTACGGCCTTCGCCCACGGAGCCAGGAGGTCCGGAAATGCCCTGATGGCCGTGTCCAATCCCTTTGTGTTTGCGGAGTTTACACTCTATGAGGGAAGGGACGCCTACTCACTTATAAGCGCGGTGACGGCAGATTATTTTACAGACCTTGCCGCCATGCTTCCGGGCGTCTTTTACGGCTATTATTTCCTGGAAATGGCGGACTATTTCGGACGGGAGGGAGTGGAAGCCGCGGAAGAGGTCAATCTGATCTACGTGACACTGAAAGCCGTGATGAGAGGAGAACTTCCGCTTCCTCTTGTGCGGGCGGTTTTCGAAATACGGATGCTCAGTATCAACGGGGAATACGCTCCGCCTGAGGAGAACGGCCGATACGGCATGGCCGCTTATTCCCTGCTCATCCACGCCTGTTCCGGTCCGCTGACAAGACTGTATGCGTTTGCCGCTTCCAAGGAAGCACAGGCCGAGTTTGAAAAAGCGGCGTCTGAGGCAGTCCGCGTAAGGACGGACAGGCGCTTTAAAAGTCTTGCCGTGATTGAAAAAATAGAGTAGAATCAGCGGGGAATAGGTACAATTCCAACAGAAAAAACTGTCGAATATTTAGGGAGTATCAGACTATGGAAAAAACTATGGACAAGATTGTTGCGCTCAGTAAATCCAGGGGATTTATCTTCCCGGGCTCGGAAATCTACGGGGGTCTCGCGAACACGTGGGATTACGGGCCGCTCGGAGTGGAGCTGAAGAACAATGTAAAAAAGGCCTGGTGGCAGAAATTCGTACAGGAGAGCCCTTATAACGTCGGACTCGACTGCGCGATTCTGATGAATCCCCAGACCTGGGTAGCGTCCGGCCATCTCGGCAGTTTTTCCGATCCGCTTATGGACTGCAAGGAGTGTCATGAGAGATTCCGCGCAGACAAACTGATAGAAGATTTTGCGTCCGAGAACGGTATCGAGCTGAAAAGCTCCGTGGACGGATGGACCAACGAGGAGATGGAAGCCTTCGTTGAGGAGCACAACATCCCGTGTCCGTCCTGCGGAAAGCACAATTTCACCTCGATCCGCCAGTTCAATCTGATGTTCAAGACATTCCAGGGCGTGACGGAGGACGCGAAGAATACGGTCTACTTAAGACCCGAGACAGCGCAGGGTATCTTTGTCAACTTCAAGAATGTGCAGAGGACATCCCGCAAGAAGATTCCGTTCGGCATCTGCCAGATCGGCAAGTCTTTCCGGAACGAGATCACACCGGGCAACTTCACCTTCCGCACCCGCGAGTTTGAGCAGATGGAGCTGGAATTCTTCTGCAAGCCCGGCACGGACCTGGAATGGTTTGCTTACTGGAAGGATTTCATGAAGACATGGCTTCTTTCTCTGGGTCTCAAAGAAGAAGAACTCCGCTTCCGCGATCACGACAAGGAAGAGCTTTCGTTCTATTCGAAAGCGACGACCGACGTCGAATTCACTTTCCCGTTCGGCTGGGGCGAACTCTGGGGAATCGCCGACAGAACCGATTACGATCTGGGAAGACACCAGGAGACGAGCGGAGAGGACCTGACCTACTTCGACGATGAGGCCGGTGAGAGATATGTCCCGTATGTGATCGAGCCGTCCCTCGGCGCCGACCGCATGGTGCTCGCGTTCCTCTGCAGCGCCTATGACGAAGAGGTCCTTGACGAGGCGAAGAACGATGTCCGGACGGTCCTGCATTTCCACCCGGCACTTGCTCCCGTGAAGATCGCGGTGCTTCCTCTCTCGAAAAAGCTTGCGGAAGGGGCACAGAAGATTTACAGTGATCTTGCGAAGGATTACGTGGTGGAATACGACGACCGCGGCGCGATCGGCAAGCGGTACAGAAGGGAAGACGAGATCGGGACTCCGTTCTGCGTGACCTATGATTTCGACTCTGAGGAAGACCATGCCGTGACGGTCCGCGACCGCGACTCCATGGAGCAGGTCCGCATCCCGATCGCGGAGCTCCGCGATTATTTCCGCGACCGCTTTAAGTTCTGAAACTGTAAGTGTAAATGTAACTGATTCAAATGCCGGCAGATGTTTAAGACAAGCCGGCGGGAAGGAGGCACATGGCAAAAAAGTATAATTGTAAAAGCTGCGGTGCCGAACTGTTCTTTGATCCGAAAACCGGGAAGCTTCACTGCGATTACTGCGGCTCCGATTTCGATCCTTCCGAATATGCTTTCAATCCGGAAGAAGAGTCCGATGACCAGACCATTCCCCAGTTTACGGATGAGAACGGGGCCCCTTCGGCAGAGACGACGGAGAAAGCCACGGATGACTCTGTCTCCACGGACGATCTCGTTGTCTACAAGTGTCCCAACTGCGGCGCCGAGGTCATTACTTCGAAGAAGACGGTGGCCACCACCTGCGTCTACTGCAACAGGGCCATTACCCTGACGGGAAATGTCAGCGGCGACTGGAAGCCGGATTATGTCCTGCCGTTCAAGAAGGAGCGGAAGGAAGTGGAGGCGGCTTACAAAAGTCTCTGCAAGCAGAGCATCCTGACGCCGCGCTATTTCACCCGCGACTCGACCATAGAGCGGATCAAGGGCATGTATGTGCCCTACTGGCTCTATTCCTTTAATGCGGATGCTTCCATGAGCGTCCGCGCCCAGAATGTCCGGGTCTATATGTCCGGCCAGGATGAAATCACGGAGACCTCTTCTTACCACATCGTCGAAGAGGGAGCCGGATCCTTCGACAGGATCCCCGCGGATGCCATGAAGGAGATGGACAATATCATGATGGATTCCATCGAGCCCTTTGATTTCAGTGCACTCGAGAAATTCAATCCCGCTTATCTGACCGGTTTTTACACCCAGAGATGGGACGACTCGTCCGCGGACAACGAGCCGCGCGCGAAGGACCGCGCGAAGAGCGCCCTGACCAGGGAGGTCCTCGATCATGTCGGGACTTATACGTCCCGCACGGTCGAGAGCGAGCAGTATCACTGGTCGGACCAGAAAGTGGAGCAGGCGATGCTCCCCGTGTGGATGATGTACACGGAGTACAAGGGGAAGAAGTACGTATTCGGGATGAACGGCCAGACCGGAAAGATGATGGGCGGCGTTCCGAGGGATCCCATGCGTCTCGTGGAAATCGGAGCCGCAGTCTTCATTGTCTCACAGATCATTATGATGATCATAAGAATACTGGGGGTGTTGTGATGACGAAACGAAGAAGGATTTTCCCTGTCATGCTGCTGCCTCTCCTCATAGCAGTACTTTTCCTCAATGTGTTTGCGGCCGGCAAGGACGATATCTCCGTCACGGCCGGAAGTGCCGACGACACGGCGAATTATTATTCGGAAGAGAGCTCCGGGATGGCGGACACGCAGGTGGACCAGGAAGTGAGCCAGAACGTCTCACAGGATGAAGCCTACCAGGAAAACAACGACGGTGATGATACCTATGTGTCGAATGACGGCACCGTATTCCAGATCCCGCGAGTAGAGGACACCTCGCAGAGAGTTTACGACTTCGCAGGACTCTTTACGGAGGAGGAGAAGAACGCCCTCAGGGAAGAGATCAAAAAGGTCGAAGAAAAGAAGAACTGCGACATCGTTCTTCTCACATCGAATGATGTGCCCAGGGACGCCAATTACAGCACGGATACGTCCATGCGCTACGCCCGGCAGTTCCTTGTCGACAACGGCTTTGACGCGAACAGCTTTATCGCGATCATTGATATGAACAACCGCGTGTTCTGGGCCTGCGGCTACGGCGATTACGGGACTCAGAAATATGCCGGCTGGGGGCAGAAGGTTTACGACAAGGTCCTCGACAACCTGAAGGACCGCAACTACATGAAGGCTGCGGACAAGTACATCGATGAGATCAACAGGCTGAACAATCCGCTTCTTGCCGCGATCCCCACCGCGCTGTCGCTCATTATAAGCGCCGTCCTGGCTCTTGTTACGATGCTCGGATTCAACATCCGTCACAGCAGCTCGCAGCCGTCAAAGGCCAATACGCCGCCCGTGCAAGTTCTCGGTTACCGCTCGAAGAAGCATGACGAGCACTACATGGGCACGACGATGCACAGGCGCCACATCCCGAGAAACACCGGCGGCGGAGGCGGCGGCCACGGAGGAGGCTTCTCCGGCGGCGGCTTTTCATCCGGCAGCGGCGGGAGCTTCTCCGGCGGCGGCGGACATTTCTAATCTTTATTTATGAATATTGTTAATCATGATATCCACATATCATTCAAGTATGAAAGGAGATTATTGTTATGGGTCTGATTAAGGTTGCAGCACAGGCACTCGGTTCGATCGGCAATGCCGTCAGCAACACGCTGACAAGCTCTTGGGTAGACTACTTCGAGAGCGGAGACATGAGCGGAATTCTCATGAAGAGAGGCGAGAAGATCGCCAGCAAAGGCTCAGTCAACAAGGGCGGAGACTCCAACATCATTTCCTCCGGTTCGGGCATTGACGTCCAGGAAAATCAGTGCATGATTCTCGTCGAGAACGGAAGCATCGTAGAATTCTGTGCGGAACCGGGACGCTATACTTTTGACGCATCGACGGCTCCTTCCCTTATGAGCGGCGAATACCACGGCCTCAAGGCACTGGCCTCCACCATCGGCTCGCAGTTCCTGGCAGGCGGTTCCCGCACAAATACACAGCGCGTATTCTATATCAACCTCGGAGAGATCCAGGGCTTCAAGTGGGGCTCCGGCAACATCACCTTCGATCACTGGGAGTGCGATATTGCGACGGGACAGCCGGTCTGGCACATTGCCACCACACTGATGGGCAACGGCACCTATTCGATTCACGTGACGGATCCGGCAAAATTCTATCAGGTTATCGGCGCACAGAAGGTCGGGACAGACGGCGACGGGATTGTCTCCCGCGAAGACATCGAGCCGCAGATCAAGACGGAAGCCATCGCGGCGATCCGCCAGGGCGTCGGCCAGCTGTCCAAGCTGCACATTCCCTATACGGACATCGCAGCCCATGAATTCCAGCTCGGACAGGATGTCAACGACATTCTTGACAAGAGCTGGGGCGAAGCGCGCGGCATCGGGATCTTCGCCATTGCGATCGGCATGATGGACGCCGACGAGAACAGCAAGCAGAAGATCGAGAAATACCAGGAGACAAAAGGCTACACGGATCCGTCCATGCTCGGCGCTTATATGGGCATGGGACAGACGCAGGCCATGCAGGCGGCCGGCGCCAATGCAAACGGGGCGGTCACGGGCTTTGCCGGACTGGGCATGATGGGCGGAGCAGGCCAGACCAATATCGCCGGCCTCATGCAGCAGGGACAGCAGCAGGCCCAGCAGCAGGCTCAGCAGGTTCAGGGAGCCGTGCAGCAGGCAGCAGGCGGAGCGGCCTGGACCTGTGCGTGCGGATCCGTGAATACAGGCAAGTTCTGCCCGAACTGCGGCAGCCCGAAGCCCGAAGGCGCGGCATGCAAGAACTGCGGCTATCCGTTCCCGGACCCGGTGAATCTGCCGAAATTCTGCCCGAACTGCGGCACGAAGACCGAATAAAGAACTGATCAGTATTCTAAGAGTTTCAAAGAGGAGGATATAAGAAAAATGGTAAGCAAAGAAAAGAGAAACGTCATCGTCGGACAGTCAGGCGGCCCGACAGCAGCAATTAACTCTTCCCTCGCGGGAGTGTACAGAACCGCGATCGACCGCGGATACAAGAAAGTCTACGGCATGCTTCACGGCGTGCAGGGACTCATGGAAGGCCGCTACATCGATCTTTCCGAGCACATCACAACAGGACTGGATTCCGAGCTCTTAAAGAGAACTCCGGCTTCCTATCTCGGCTCCTGCCGCTATAAGCTTCCTGAGATCCATGAGGACCAGGCTCTCTATGAGAAAATCTTCGAGATCCTTCACAATCTTGAGATTGACTGCTTCATCTACATCGGCGGAAATGACTCGATGGACACGATCAAGAAGCTCTCCGACTATGCGATCATCACGGGATCCGAGATCCGTTTCGTCGGCTGCCCGAAGACCATTGACAACGACCTTGCGCTCACGGACCACACCCCGGGTTACGGCTCGGCGGCCAAATATATCGGCACTTCCGTCAAGGAAATCATCCGCGACGGCTGGTCGATGAGAAACAAGCACGGTCAGGTGACAGTCGTGGAAATCATGGGCAGAAATGCGGGATGGCTCACAGGTGCTTCCGCTCTTTCCCAGGGCGAGGACTGCGACGGCCCGGATGCGATCTATCTCCCGGAGCTTCCCTTCGATGTGGACGCATTTGTAGAAAAATGCCGCAACCTGCTTGAGAAGAAGAATTCCGTAGTGGTGTGCGTATCGGAAGGCATCCATACGGAAGACGGCAAGTACATCATGGAGCTCGGAGACAGCGTGGACTTTGTCGACGCGTTCGGCCACAAGCAGCTGACAGGCACGGCCAGAGTTCTGTGCGACATCCTGTCAAGAGAACTCGGATGCAAAGCCCGCGCGATCGAGCTTTCCACTCTTCAGAGAGCAGCCAGCCACTGCGCATCCAGAATCGATATCCTCGAGGCGTATGAAGTCGGCGGCGCCGCGATGAAAGCGGCGGACGAGGGAGATTCCGGCAAGATGGTCGTCATCGAGAGAACCTCCGATGATCCGTACGCGGCCGGCACGGCTGTGAAGGACGTCCACAAGATCGCGAACGACGAGAGACTCGTTCCGAGAGAGTGGGTCAATGCAGAGGGAACCTATGTCACAAGCGAATTTATCACCTATGTCCGTCCTCTGATCCAGGGCGACGTGGCTCCGATCATGGTCGACGGAATCCCGCGCCACCTCTACAAGCCGGGATATCAGGATTTGTTGGGATAATCCGTTATAAACGGTGTCAAAGCACAACATAATGTGATATAATATATAGGCATCAGACCATATCTGAATAAATGAATCAGGAGGAAAAGTGAATGGCAAAATGGGTATACATGTTCAGCGAAGGAAACGCTGAAATGAGAAACCTTCTCGGCGGAAAAGGCGCCAACCTTGCCGAGATGACAGGTCTTGGCATGCCGATCCCGCAGGGCTTTACGATTACGACGGAAGCCTGTACGGATTACTACACACAGGGCAAGAAGATCTCCGACGAGATCCAGGGACAGATCTTTGAAGCGCTGAAGAAGCTCGAAGAGATCAACGGCAAGAAGTTTGGCGACAACTCCGATCCGCTTCTTGTTTCTGTCCGTTCGGGCGCGAGAGCGTCCATGCCGGGCATGATGGACACGATCCTGAACCTCGGCCTCAATGATATCTCTGTAGAAGGTTTTGCGCAGAAAACCGGGAATCCCCGTTTTGCCTATGACTCCTACAGAAGATTCATCCAGATGTTCTCTGATGTCGTTATGGAAGTGCCGAAGAGCTTCTTCGAGAAGGTGATCGACGAAGTGAAAGAGGCGAAGGGCGTGACTCTTGATACGGAGCTCACCACAGACGATATGAAGGAGCTGATCGTCCGCTTCAAGAAGATCTACAAGGAAGCCATGAACGGCGAAGACTTCCCGCAGGATCCGAAGGTCCAGCTCATGGATGCGGTGATGGCCGTCTTCCGCAGCTGGGACAACCCCAGAGCGATTTTCTACAGACGCATGAACGATATCCCCGGAGACTGGGGCACAGCCGTCAACGTACAGACCATGGTCTTCGGAAACATGGGCGAGACATCCGGCACGGGCGTTGCATTTACCCGCGACCCGGCTACAGGAGCCAAGGGCATCTACGGTGAGTACCTCATCAATGCGCAGGGCGAAGACGTCGTCGCCGGTGTCCGCACACCGTCCCCGATCACACAGCTCGAGCAGGATATGCCGGAATGCTACAAGCAGTTCCATGAGCTCGCCATGAACCTTGAAAACCATTACCGCGACATGCAGGATATGGAATTCACGATCCAGGAGGGCAAGCTCTACTTCCTGCAGACAAGAAACGGCAAGAGAACAGCCGCTGCCGCGATTCAGATCGCATGCGATCTCGTGGACGAAGGCAAGATCACGGCCGACGAAGCGGTTCTCCGCATCGAGCCGAAGTCTCTTGACCAGCTGCTCCATCCGATGTTCGACGCCGCTGCCCT